>CAZDGY010000292.1:0-7514 GCA_964504685.1 uncultured Kofleriaceae bacterium
GTCACGCTCGTGATCTCGCCGCTGATCGCGCTGATGAAGGATCAAGTCGACGTGTTGCGGCAACGCGGCGTCCCAGCGGTCGCGTTGACGTCAGCAGCGGGCCAAGACGAGCAGCGCGAGATCCTCGACGGCATCCGAGCGGGCGCCTACACGCTGGTCTACGTCGCGCCCGAGCGGTTTCGCAGCCCGCGGTTCGTCGATGCGCTGCGGGCGAGTGCGAGCAAGCTCGCGTTGGTCGCGATCGACGAGGCGCACTGCATCTCGGAATGGGGCCACGATTTCCGCCCGGACTACCGTCGGATCGGCGAAGTGATCCGCGACCTCGGCGTCGCGAGAATCGCCGCGTTTACCGCGACCGCCACGCCCGAGGTTCGGCGCGACATCGCGGTCCAGCTCGGGTTCGCCGAGCCGCGGTTGCACGTCCGCGGCTTCGACCGACCGAACCTGCGCTACGAGGTCGTCAAGTGCGGCGGTGCGGCCGACAAGAACGAAAAGCTCGCAGATCTGGTGCGCACGCGCGATGGTGGCGTCGCGCTGGTCTACGCGTCGACCCGCAAGAACGCCGAGACGTACTCGGCCGCGCTGCGCCAGTCCGGGATGCGCGTCCGCGTCTACCACGCCGGACTCGAGGGCGACGTTCGCGAGCGCGCGCAAGACGTGTTCATGTCGGGCAAGCTCGACGTGATCGTAGCGACCAACGCGTTCGGCATGGGCGTCGACAAGAGCGACATCCGGCTCGTCGTGCACGCCGACATCCCGCGCAGCCCCGAGGCGTACTACCAAGAGGCTGGCCGCGGCGGGCGCGATGGCCTGCCGACCCGCTGCGTGCTGCTGTTCAACCATAGCGACGTGCGGATGCAGGAGTTCCTGATCGACGCGTCGTATCCGTCGACCGAGGTGCTGCGCGGCCTGTGGAAGCTGCTGCGCGAACGGCCGGAGCTCGGCACGTTCGAGCGCGGCCAAGACGCGGTCGAAGTAAAGCTGCGCGAGCTCGTGCCCGGTAGCCCGAGTGGCGCGGCGATCAGCTCGGCGCTGCGGATCTTGGAACGCCACGGCATGTTGCATCGCGACGACGAGCGCTTGTTGGCGACGCGGCCCGAGCCCGGCCAGTTCGCGCCGCTCGATGTCGAGTCGCTATCGCGCCGCGCCGACAACGAGCGCGGCAAGCTGCGCACGATGGTCGAGTACGCCTACTACACGCGGTGCCGGCGCCAGTTCGTGCTGGAATATTTCGGCGACGAAGACTGGCTCGATCGCACTCGGCGATGCGGCGCCTGCGATACCTGCGACGCGGTAGCGCACGGCCGCACCGTCGGCCTTGCCGAGGGCGAGCTCGATGCGATCCGCAACGTGCTCGCGATGATCGGCGCGCTGAGTGGCCGGTTCGGGCGCAAGCGCGTCGCGGATCTCGCGAACGCGACCGACGACGATGAGCGGTTCAGCGAGCTACCGCAGCGCGGCTGCTTGCGCGGATGGTCGCAGCGCCACGTCATGGACCTTTTGCGCGCGCTCGAAGGCGCCGGCCTGATCGAGGCATCGCGTGGCGAATACCCCACGATCGCGACGACCCGGCGCGGTGACCTCGCCGCAATCGGCAAGATCGAAGTCGCCGAGCTCCGCGTCCAGATGCCGGTCGTCACCAAGCGCGCGCCGCGCAAGCGCAAACGCTAACTTGTCAACCTGACGACTGACGTCCGCCGGCGATCTACCTGCGATCACTGCCTTTGATTGGTGACGCTGTCGCTTTTGTCAACTTGCGGTCGTCGTACGCTGGTCCAAACGCGCGCGCGGCGATGGCGCGATAGCCGAATATCGGTACCCCACACCGCTGGTTGCCGCCGCAACACCGTCGAGCGGACGGCAAGTTGACAAAAGCGACACCGTCCCCAGGCTTTCTAAGCGATCACAACCAGTTGGCCGGGTCCCTGCGGACCGCAAGTTGACAAAAGCGACAGCGTCCCCTCACTCCAGGTCACTCGGCCGAACAGTCGCTGAAGGTCAGATCTCGCACGTGATAGACGTGCTGGCCGGTGAGCGGGATCGATACGGACGCGACCTTGTTCAGCGGCGCGTCTCCGCGCCTGAGGATGAACTCGCCCGGGCCTTCGACGACGACGATGCCGCGCGCTTCGATCGCGACGTTGAAGTTGCCGTGCTGGTCGACGTGGACGGTCGTCGCCCCGACCGATACCTGCGCATCGTCAACGTTGCCGCACTCGACCGCGACGACCCGGCCGTAGAACGTCGCGCGTTCGATCGGCGCGCTCGGTTGCAAGCCGAAGCCGGCGGCACTGTTCGACGTGTGCAACACCACCGCCGTGGCGCTCGCCCACAGGCCGAACCCACCGATCCCGACGCCGATGCTCCACCGCAACCTGCCGGTCGAGGTGTCGATCGCGGCGATCGTCGCGCCGACTCCGGCCACGAACAGCGTGTCGCCGAATACGACCGGGCTACCACCGCCGTCGAGCGCCAGCGCGGTGTGCCACCGCAAGTTGCCGGTCGCGAGCTCGAATGCTTTCGCGCCCGCGTTGCTCGTCACGTACACCGTGCCATCTGCGATCCGCATGCGACTGTTGCTCTCGCCGTGCTCGGTCGGCACCCGCGCGATCACCTTGCCCGTCGCGCCGTCGATGAACCGCAGCTCGTGGTCGAACACCGCTGCGATCGTGCCGTTCGACGTCGCCATCCCCTCGGGCTCCGACGTGAAATCGACGTGCCATGCCTGGCGGCCGGTCGCCAGCGCGAACGCGATCACGCGGCGCGGAATCGTGATCGTCGGCGTGGGCACAGTCTGCGAGTACTCGGTGTGCGTGACGTAGACGTACTTGTCGTCGACCTCGAGCTCGAGCCCTTGCGACCATTTCGACAGCACGGTGCGCCACTCGACGTGCCCGTCGGCGAGCGACAGCCGCACGATCGCCGATGCATCACGCGACTGCGCCGCGATCACCGAGGAGCCGACCACGACCTGCGTGCCGTTCCACCAATCGCCGCCCTTCGCAACCCAACCGACCGAGAGCGATCCGTCTTTTGCCTCGCGAATCACGGTCGGCGCGTCCCACGCCGCGAGGTAGCCGCCGGGAATCGCCTCCCACGATTGCGGCGCACCGTTGATGTGCAGTCTGGCGATCGGGCGCCGGCGCCGCGGCGAGCCGTCGATCGCGGAGCGCTCTGCGATCGCGCCGTCGCCATCGCGATTCCACTCGTACAGCGTGTCGCCGATCATCGCGACGAACTCGCCGGCCTCGGACCAAGGCGCTGGGTTGTTCGCGGGTGCCGCGCCCACGCGCGGGGCCGCGAGGGCCAGCGCGAGCCAGCCAATCACGAGCTTCATGGTGGTCCGGACGTACGGTCTGGCGAATCGTCTCACGCCGCGGCGGGCCATTTGAGGCCCCCGAGCGCGCCGACCCCGGCGACCGGCTCGAGCGGACGCCCCACCCGCGCCGCGATCGCCTGCGCGATCCGCTCGTGATTCTCGAACGGTGACACCATGAATTTGCGCTCGGCGCCGCTCTGCAGCTTGAAGCACAGGTGAATCGCGAAGTCGCCGCCGCAGCGCTGGCGCGCGATCCGTCCGCCGATGCCGACCGCGATGATCTTGACGCGTAGCACCCCGATCCGCACGACCTCGGCGAGCGGGATCGTCGTCGTGGCCCAGTTGCGAACGACGACGCTGTCGGGCCCGATCGTGAGCTTCGCCGACTTCAAGCGGACGAGCAGCCAGATCGCGATCGGCATGCCGATCACGGTGAGCATGCACAGCACCGCGGTCGTGCGCGTGGCCCGGCGAGAACCGTCGCTGAGCGGATAGGTCGTCACGCCCATGGTGTGCGCAACTATAGCGTCACGGTCGGCGGCGTGTGGACGTCGAAATGAATCGCGCGCTGGACGAACGCACTGTGCGGGAGCTCGCCAGGCGAGACCAAGTCGAGCCGCTCGAACACAGAAAACCGCGCGCTGGAGACCGCGCACGCGAGCGGATCGAGCACGTCGTGCCATACCGTGTAGCTCGCGACGCGATGATCGCGACGCTCGAACCAGCCGCGCAGCGGATGACACAGGACTTCGAGTAGATGATCGCGATCGCGAAACCCGGGGATCGCCTCGATCGGACCACCATCCGCGAGTGAACACTCCGCGCCGCCCCAGCCGCCCGTCGCGGCGAGCGACCACGAGCGCAGCGTGTCGCCGTCCCACTGCGAGTCGATGCGAATGCGATCGCGGTACCACGGCATCTGCCAGCGCAACCGCGGCCACGCGACGAGCCAGGTATCGAGCGACGTGCCGAAGAACCACACGCCGCGCTGTCCGCGATAGCGCACGTACGCTCGGTAGTTCACTTGGCCGCAATCGACTTTCACCAGCGGCATCCAACGAAAGTGAAACCGCGTGTCGAGGAATGGCACCGCCGAGACCAACCCGAAGTCGCCAAACCGCTCGACCTCGAAACCGTCGGGCAGCGCACGCGCGAGCCGCTCCGGCTCGACGCGATACGAGATCAACGCGAAGTCACGCAAGTCGCTGCTCGCGTGGTGCCAGCGTCGCGCCGGTCGCGGCGAACCAGAGAACGTCATTGCGCATTGGACGCTACCGGATCGACAATCGTTGCGGTGAATGGTCGCAGCCTCGCCGTCGTCATCGCGATGGCGGCGGGATGCGGCTCGAGCGAGCCCACAGCGCCCGTGCGTTCGCATGCACCGCGGCCGATCGATGCCAGCCCGGTCGATGCCAGCCGGCTCGAGACCCTCGGTGGGACGAGCTCGTTCTCGGGCACTGCCGGCGTCGGCACGAGCCGGATCCAAAAGGGCATTTCGAACGCGGAAGCATGCGCGCTGGTCGCGGCGGTGCCGGAGGTTGCGGCGCTCGGCGGCAGCCGGGTCGTGACGGAGATCAGCGACTTCACCGATACGCTGTACGGATGCACGGGCAGTGCGGGCGAGTGCCTGCACTGGTGCCGGATCGATCGCGACCACCGGCCATGGCACCACTTCGCGGTCGACCCGCACACGAAGGGGATCTTCGTGTGCCGGCTGGCGGACGTCCAGACGTGCGTGACTTCGCCGCTCGATCCGCTCGCGAGCTGGCAAGCGCACGGAGCACCGTAGCTATTGGCCGTAAGATTGGTTCGCTCCGCGATCCGGCGGTACGCTGCGGTCGTGGCCGACGACGATCCGCACGCCAACGCCGAGCTCGCCGAGCTCGAGCTGACGGATCCGCCGCGCACCGCCGGCGGGCTCAAAGCGCTGTTCGTCACCGCGAAGCATCTTCAGCGCGACTCCGGCCTCGGCCGCGGCGCACGCGCGTTGGCGGCGATGAACCAACCCACCGGCTTCGACTGCCCGGGCTGCGCGTGGCCCGAGCCCCCCGCCGAGTCGCGGCCGAAGATCGAGTTCTGCGAGAACGGGGCCAAGGCGCTCGCCGAGGAGGCGACGACCGCGCGCGCGACGCCCGAGCTGTTCGCGCAGATCTCCGTCGACGAGCTGCGGGCGCTATCCGACTTCGAGCTCGGCCAACTCGGCCGGCTGACCCATCCGATGGTGCTCGAGGGTCGCCACTATCGGCCGATCGAGTGGTCGCGCGCGTTCGAGCTGATCGCGAGCGAGCTGCGCAGCGCCGGACCGCGCGGCTCGGCGTTCTACACCTCGGGGCGAACGTCGAACGAAGCGGCGTTTCTCTATCAGCTGGTCGGCCGGATGCTCGGCACGAACAATTTTCCCGATTGCTCGAACATGTGTCACGAGTCGAGCGGCGTCGCGCTCGGCGAGACGATCGGCATCGGCAAGGGCACGGTCACGCTCGCGGACTTCGATCACGCCGACCTGATCTTCGTCGTCGGCCAGAACCCGGGCACGAACCACCCACGAATGCTTACGACGCTGCGCGAATCCGCGAAGCGCGGCACGACGATCGTCAGCATCAACCCGCTGCGCGAGGTCGGGCTGTCGCGATTCTCGCATCCGCAGCATCCGCTCGATCTGCTCGCGGGAGGTGTCGCGCTCGCCAAGGAGTTCGTCCAGGTCCAGATCGGCGGCGACCAAGCGTTGTTCCTCGGCATCGGCAAGGCCGTGCTCGAGGCCGACGCGCTCGACCATGCATTCATTGCCGATCGCACCCAAGGCTTTGCCGAGTGGGCCGACCATGCGCGCGCGACCGCGTGGCCGACGATCACCGAGTCCGCGGGCGTCGACGAGGCTACGATTCGTCGGATCGCGCAGCTCTACGCGAGCTCGCACGCAGTGATCACGTGTTGGGCGATGGGCCTGACCCAGCACAAACACGCGGTCGCGACGATCCAAGAGATCGTCAACATGACGCTGCTGCGCGGCAACCTAGGCCGCGCCGGCGCCGGGCTTTGTCCGGTGCGCGGACACTCGAACGTCCAGGGCGATCGCACGATGGGCATCGACCATCACCCGTCGCAGCAGTTCCTCGACGCGCTCGCAGCGGTCGCCGGCTTCGTCCCGCCGCGTGGCAAAGGGCTCGACACGGTCGACACGCTGCACGCGATCGAGCGCGACGAGGTGCAAGCGCTCGTCATGCTCGGTGGCAACCTCGCATCGGCGAGCCCGGACACCGAGCGCGTCGCGCGCTGCCTCGAGCGCTGCGAGCTGACCGCGTCGATCTCGACGAAGCTCAACCGCACGCATCTCCATCCCGGCCGCCGCGCGCTGATCCTGCCCTGTCTCGGCCGCAGCGAGCGCGACGCGCAAGCCGGCGGTGAGCAGTTCGTCACGGTCGAAGACTCGATGAGCATGGTGCACAGCTCGCGCGGCGTGCTCGAGCCGGCCGGTCCCGAGCTGCGGAGCGAGCCCGCGATCGTCGCTGGGATCGGCCGTGCGTTGTTCGGCGACACCCTCGCATGGGCAAACCTGATCGCCGACTACGATCACATCCGCGACATGATCGCGCGCGTCGTCCCCGGGTTCACCGACTTCAACGAGCGCGTGCGCGAACCGAGCGGCTTCGAGCTCCCGAGCTCTGCGCGCGACGGCACGTTCACCGCGATGGCAGGACGCGTGAAGTTCACGACTTCGCCTCTACCCGACCTCGCGTTGCCGCCGGGCAGATTGCGGCTGATGACGCTGCGCAGCCACGACCAGTACAACACGACGATCTACGGTCTCGACGATCGCTATCGCGGCATCCGTGGCGAGCGCCGGGTCGTGTTCATGAGCTCCGCCGACATGATCGAGCTCGGGCTCGCCGAACGCCAAGTCGTCGACTTGATCTCCGAGTGGGCCGACGGCGAACGGATCGCGCCGCGGTTCATCGTCGTGCCGTATCACTTGCCGCGGCACAACGCCGCCGCGTACTTCCCGGAGGCAAACGCGCTCGTGCCGCTCGACAGCGTCGCGGACAAGTCGAATACACCGACGTCGAAGTCGGTGACGATCCGAGTCGAGCCGACTAGAAGTCGATCTGAACCGTAGCGCCGGCGCCGGTCGGGCTGACCACCGGCGTCACCACGAACCGATCGCGATGCTTGCGATGACCCTCGGCGTGCTCGGTCG
>CAZDGY010000293.1:0-7490 GCA_964504685.1 uncultured Kofleriaceae bacterium
TGCCGTGCTTGACCTTGTAGTTGATCAGCGTGTGGTCCTCGGTCAGCTGCAGCACGTTCTGCTGGCGGACGCGATAGACCCGCGAATCGCCGACATGCGCCGCGAACGCCAAGCCAGCGCGGATCAGCAGCGCGGATAGCGTGGTCGACATGCCCTTCTTCTCGGGGTCGAGCTCGGCCATCCCGAACACCATGTAGCAAGCCTGTTTGACGCCACTCTCGAGGAGTCGGCGGATCTCCCACACGCACTCCGCATCGCCGAACGTGACGCGTTCGACCAGCCGGTCGAGGTCCCGCGCCGCGCCATAGACCCAGGAGGTCAGCAGCTCGACCGCCTCGCGGCTCGCGATCTCGCCCTTGTTGTGACCGCCAACACCGTCGGCGACGATGTAGAAGCCGCGGGCATCATCGCGGAAGAATGCGTCCTCGTTGATCTGGCGCTTCCTCCCGACGTCCGTACGGGCCACCGACTGAAGCTTCACGGGCGTAAAGCGTATCATGGCGATAACAGCGGCCGCTTGCTACGATCGTCCTGATGAGCGAACGGGCGGACACCGACGAGCAGGTATCGGCGTTGACCGCCGTGCTGCGCGAGCGGTCCAGCGAGATCCTCGCGACCTGGCTCGTCCGGTTCGAGCGCTCGCCGTTGCGGTTTCAGCGCGCCACGAAGGCCTCCGACCACACCGCGCAAGTCGCGAGCTTGATCGAAGGGCTGACCGTTGCGGCAGCGACCGGTGAGCTGCACTCCGGTTCCGACGCCACCCGCGAGCTCGAGCGAACCGCCGCGTTTCTCGGCGCCCAGTTCGCGAGCCAAGGCGCGACCGGGTTCGACGTCGCGGCGGTGTTGCTAGAGCTGCGCGACGTGCTCGCCGGCGTCGCGCCACCCGCCGACGCCGCAGCGCTGACCCGCTTGTTCGAATGGCTGACCGTGATCGCGCTCGACCAGTTCGCCGCGGCGGGCTTGCAGTCGCTGCGCGAGCAGACTGCGGAGCAACTCGACTCCGGAACCCCGGTGCTCGAGCTGCTGCCGAAGGTGCCGGCGGTGATGCTCGTCGGCGCACCGAGCGCGGGAGTCGTCGACAGCCTGCTCGCACGTGCATGGATGCTCGCGGTAGGCACCGGGGCGCCGTGCCTCGTGATCCACTGCGCCGGACTTAACGAAGCGGGCGAACGCAGCCTCGAGCGCAGCTACGACGGCTTCCTCGAGCAGGTCGAAGGCAGCGCGCTGCAGATCCTGCTCGCTGGGGCACGCCGCCAGGTGCGCGATGGCCTGACTGCGAAGACCTCGGAGCGCGGCCTCGCGATCCAGCACTTCGATAGGCTCGACAGCGCGGTCGCGCACGCCGTCGAGCGCGCCGGCTATTTGCTAATGCGCCGAAACTAAGCCTGTTCGGGCAAACGTGATAACCTCGACGCACGGTGGGCGATTTCCCCATCGGCTTCGGCCGGTATCAGCTCGTCGAGCGCCTCGCGGTGGGCGGGATGGCCGAGATCTTCGTGGCCACCGCTCCCGGTGAGCACGGGTTCCAGAAGCGCGTCGTGATCAAGCGGCTGCTCCCGCACCTATCGTCCGACGACACGTACAACGCGATGTTTATCGACGAGGCGAAGCTCACCGCGCGCCTGGTCCACCCGAAAATCGCCCAGACGTTCGAGCTCGGCAAGGTCGACGACACGCTGTTCATCGCGATGGAGTACATCGACGGCATCGATGTGCTCGCGTTGCTGCGCGAGTATGCGCAACGCAAGCGCCGGGTCGAGCCGATGATCGCGGCGTATATCGCACACGAGGTGCTCGACGCGCTCGACTACGCGCACAGCCTCGCGGACGAGCACAAGAGCTCGCTCGGCATCGTCCATCGCGACATCTCGCCTTCGAACGTACTGCTCAGCGTGCGCGGCGACGTCAAGCTCGTCGATTTCGGCATCGCGCGCGCGAAGGATCCGGATCGCGCGCACAAGAGCAAGACCGGCACGCTCAAGGGCAAGTACGGCTACATGTCGCCCGAGCAAGTGATCGAGCAACCGCTCGACGGGCGGTCCGATGTGTTCTCGGTCGGCGTCGTGCTCGCCGAGCTGCTCACCGGTCGGCGGCTGTTCGCCGCGGCGAACGAGCTCGACGTGTTGCTGATGGTGCGCGACGCCAAGCTCGCGCGGCTCGACAAGTACGGGGTCGACATCGATCCCGGGCTCAACGCGATCGTGCGCAAGGCGCTCAAGAAATCTCTCGACGAGCGATGGAATGGCGCCGCGGCGTTTCGCGATGCGCTCGCCGAGTGGCTGTTCGAGCAGCGCAAGCGCGTCACGCCGAAGCAGATCGCAACGGTCGTCGCCGAGCTCCACGACGCGGTGGTCAGCCGACGCAATCGGCCGGCCGAAGCGGGAGGCGCGACCGCGGTGCTCGACGACATCGTACCGCCACGGCCGCCGAGCGAGAGCGACGGCATGCCGGTCATGGTGGTCGAAGCGGGCGACAGCCTGAGCATGCCGGTGATCTCGATGAGCTACGACCCGGGCGAGGAGGCGGTCAAGGCGCCGCCGAAAGTCTCCGAGCTCGCGGGGCCGCCGTCGAAGCGGGCCGAGACCGTGCGCGCGAAGCAAGCGATCCAAGTGCCGACCGTCGTGCCCTCGCGTGGCGCGCCGCCGGGCATGGGCCGAGCCGCGCAAGGCAGCGCACCGCCGGTGGTCACGATCGCAGAAGCCGCGGTCGAGATTCCGATCGCGGATACGATCAGCGCGGCGGTCGAAGCGATCGTCTTGCCCGAAGCGCGCGAGCCGCGCACCGAAGACTCGGTCACGCGCGCGTTCGACGATCTCACTGAAGACCCGCCGGCGGCGCGGTCGAAGGACATCAAGCTGCCGTCGCCCGACGAGCTCGCGCGCAAGAAACCGCCGACGCCACCCGCGCTATCGGACATTGCCGAGCCGCCCGACGACGCCGGCGAGTTCTCGACGACGTCGCCGCTCCGCGTCCTGTTCCGGCTGATGACCGCGCGCGCGACCGGCT
Organism: uncultured Kofleriaceae bacterium; assembly: GCA_964504685.1. GTDB lineage: Bacteria > Myxococcota_A > Polyangia > Haliangiales > Haliangiaceae > JABFXX01. The sequence continues at coordinate 3,007 of CAZDGY010000293.1, forward strand.
TGCTCGTCGTCGCGGTCGGCGGCATCAAGAAAGAGATCTACGTTCGCGACGGACAGCCGGAGTACGTCTCGTCGAACGTCGCGAGCGAATTGTTCGGCAACTACCTCGTCACGAAAGGCGTGTTGTCCGACGGCGAGCTTGCGATGGCGCTCGCGATGATGCCGCACTACGGCGGCAAGCTCGGCGACACGCTCGTCGGCCTTGGTCTGCTCAAGCCGCTCGAAGTATTTCGCCACCTGACGCGCCAAGTCCGCACGAAGATCATCGACGTATGCACGTGGAACCGCGGTGGGTTCGGCTGGTACGCCGGTCGCGAGAACCCGCGCGAAGCGTTCCCGCTCGACTTCAACGCGTTCGAGATCCTCGGCGCGGGGGCGATGGCGATCGTCGATGACCAGGTCGAACACTGGGTCGCGAAGCATGGCTCGCTCAGGCTGCGCGCGTCGCGCACGCGGCGAGTCGGCCCCGAGCGATTCGAAGTCAAAGGCCTCGTCGAGCTGTTCGAGACGCTCGACGGCAAGGCGTCGATCGGTGACCTCGTCGACGCGCAGCACGATCGCGCGGAGCGGCTCAAGCTCGGCCGCATGCTGTGCCTGCTCGAGTCGTGCGACCTCGCGCGCCCGGCCTAGCGGCTACGGCCGGTGTGCTGAAACGGCATCTCTTCGCCGTAGACGACGACGACCCAGATCGCGCCGTTGCCGACCTCGGGGTGCGGCGCTTGCGCTACGGCGACGCCGATGTCGTCCGCGGTCTGCCCGTTCAATAGCTTTTCGACCATGCGATCGCGCGGCAGCGCGTCGAGCGCAGACAGCTTCGTCACGCTGTAGCGGAACTTGACGTATTTGCGATCGACTTGCGATAGATGGCTCTCCATCTCGGGCCAGACGTCGTCGACTTTTGCGCCGGCCGCGAGCTTGGCCGCAAACTCGCGTGCCACCCTTTCGAGTGCGGTGTCGAGCCGAGGGCCGTGTTCCGCGGTCAACCCCAACGTGATGCGAGAAGCGATCAGTCGAGTGTCGGCTGCCGGCGTCACGTCGAACACGATCGCGGTCGCGCACAACGTGTGATCAGGCGCCTCGACGACGCCGACCCCGATCTGGCTGACTTTCGGCGACAGCAGATTGCCGTGCTCGCGCGGCGAGCTCATCCACGCGAGCTCGGCGTCATCGACGGTCGGCGAGCGCGCGACGTTCTCGGCAATCGCCACCAGCGACAGGTCGCCGTAGTCGGACTCGCGCAGCGAAGCTTCAGATGGGACGTCGCGGATCCGCGCCGACGACCCGCGCGCGACGAGCGAGACCTGTTCGTTCCATGCGAGCGACGGTAGCCCTGCGGCGGCGCGCGCGTCGTTGACGAGGCCAAACAAGCGGCGCTCGGCATCGGTCGCGGCCGCGAACGGATAGCCCGGCGCATCGGTCACCGGCGGCTTGGGCGGCTCGACGGCGGGCGGCGGCGTGCACGCCGTGGCGACGACCGCGAGCATCGCGAGGCGACGCGCTACCAAAACTTCCACCACGGCTTGCGGCGCGGCGGCTCGGTCGGCGTCGGCTCGGCTGGGGTCGGCGCGGGCGGGGCGGCGGTGGTTTCGGCCGAGCGCGGCGCGATCAACACGCGGAACGGAGCGATGCCTTCGAACAAGGGCCGCAGGCCGAACCGCTGCCAGATCAGCTCGACGTTATCGCCGGTGAGCGTGGCCGCGTCGATCCCATCCTCTTCTGGGATCGGCGCACCGCTCAGCTCCCAGTCATTTTGGATCCACCGCAAGCCTTCGCCATCGCGGAACATGCCGAACGCGTACGACCCGCCGTGATCGCCGATCATCGCGAACAACACCGTGCCGAGCTCGATGCTGAGCGCGACGAGTTGATCGTCGTCGGCGAGCAGCAGCTCGCTCTCCGCCCAGCACGTGTAGGGACCGTCTTGCCACAACACGACGAGTGCGCCGTCGCTGTTCTTGTAGATCTGCTCGAGGGCACTCTGCTCGGTGCGCTTGCGATCTTCCGCGAGCACGCCGGTGAGCATGTCGGCGTAGCGTTTACGCAACGCAGTCTCGACCTGATCGATCTTCGCCGTCGCGGCATAGAAGAACGCCGTGACTCCCATCGTTACAGCCCGATCGAGGTCAGGGCAGCGGTGAACCGCGCGGGCAGCGGTGCCTCGATCACGAGCTGCTCGCCCGCGAATTGCAGCTCGATGCGCGCGCCGTGCAAATAAAACCCCGGATGATTCGCGATCGCGTCGCCTCCGTAGATCGTGTCGCCGGCGATCGGCGAGCCGACGTGCGCGAGATGGGCGCGGACTTGGTGCATCCGGCCGGTGCGCGCAGTGCAGCGAACGAGCGCATGTGTAGCGTTCGCGCGCTCGACCGCGAACACGGTGTGAGCCGACAACCCGTCGGTGTAGTCGATCGCGACGTGATCGCCGCGTTGCGCGAGCGGCGCATCGCATTCGCGAGACACCGGTCGGCCGACGGTCAATGCGAGGTACTGCTTGTCGATCAACTCCGCACCGCCTGCGGCGGCGCTACGCGCCGGGCGTTCGCCCGACTTGTGGACCGAGCCGGCGCTGAATGCGGCGCGCAGCGCGCGATACGCGTCGGCGGTGCGTGCGGCGATCAGAGCGCCCGACGTGCCGATATCCAAGCGATGCACCAAGCCACCATCGCGCGGATCGTAACCATCGAGCTCTAATGCGGCGCACTCCGGCCAGCGCGCGGCGATCGCGTTTGCGGCGGTGCCGGTCTCGCCAGCGCGCAGCGGCTGCGACGGCATGCCGGCGGGTTTCGCGATCACGACGAGCTCGGGGCGCTCGATCAAGACCTCGAGCTGTGCGCCGGACGCTGGATCTGCGACCGGCCGCAGCGCATCGCCCGATGCCGGCGGGCGCGCGAGCTCGATCACATCGCCGGCGTTAACTCGATCACCCTTCTTCGCGCGGGCACCGCGAATTCGCACGGCGCCGTCATCGAACAGTTGCGCGAGCTCGCGTCGACCTGCGCTCGGAAACTGGCGCGCCAGCGCCTTGTCGACGCGGCCTTCGCCGCCAGGCTCGATCGTTACGGTGACTTTTTCGCTCATACGGCCTCCAGCAGGATCGCCGGCACGATCGCGTTCGGCAAGAACTCCGTGGTCCCTGCCGCGAGCTCGAGCAGCGCATTGCAACCGACGAGCGAGGTCAGGATCGCGGAACCTTGCTTCGGATGCGGGTGCGCGACGAGATGCTCGCCATTGCGCACGATCTTCGCGCGAATGAAGTGGGTACGCCCGGCTTGCTTGCGATAGCCACGTACGACGGTGACCGGCGCGCGGGGCCGCGCGGTAACCGCGGCGCCCTGCAAAGCGAGCAACGCGGGGCGGACGAATAGCTCGAACGCGACGAACGTCGAAACCGGATTGCCCGGCAGGCCGAACACCGGCACCGCGCCGTTGACGCCGAACGAGAACGGCTTGCCCGGCTTCATCGCGACCTTCCACAGCTCGAGCTCGACGCCGGCCGCCGCGAGCGCCGCGCGCACGTGATCGCGGTCGCCAACCGACACGCCACCGGTCGTGATCACGACGTCGTGATCGAACGCGCTCGCGATCATCGCCGCGACGGTCATCGGATCGTCTTTCGCGATCCCGATGTAAGTCGACGTGCCGCCGGCGGCCGCGACTTGCGCGGCGAGGGCGTGGGCCGACGAATCGACGCTCTGGCCGGGGCCGAGCGGTTGCGACGCATCGACGAGCTCGTCGCCGGTCGCGATCAACGCGACGCGCGGGGCGCGAAACACCGGCAGCTCGCTAATGCCGAGCGCGGCAAGCAACCCGAGCTCGCCCGCGCCGAGTCGCACTCCGGCGGTGACCGCGATCTCGCCGATCGCGATGTCTTCGCCCGCGCGGCGCACGTTCTCGCCGACTGGCGATTCAGGCAAGACGACGGTGTTCGCGAGCTCGTCGATGTTGACGTCTTCTTGAATCACGACGGTGTCGAGCTCGGGCGGCAACGCGGCGCCGGTCATGATCCGCACCGCGGACTGCTCGGCGATAGCGCCCGTGTGCGGTGAGCCCGCGAAGATTCGCGCGACGATCGGCAGTGTCGCCGGCAGCTCGGCCGAGCGCGCGGCGTAGCCATCCATCGCCGAGTTGTCGAACCCGGGGAGCGCGCGCGATGCCACGATGTCCTCGGCGAGCACGCGCCCCGCGGCCTCGCGCAACGGCACGCGCTGCACCGGCAGAGGCGCGATCCGCGCGGCGATCGCGGCGACGGCTTCCTCGACGGACTGCATGCGCGTTTGTACATCAGATTGCGGTTGCTGGCGGCCGCCCGGCTCGGTACAAGCCTGCAATGCAGAAGCTCCTGATCGTGGCGTTAGTCGTGGGTGCATGTGGCGGCGGCGGAGGCGCTGGCGGTGGTGGCGACGATTGGACGAGCAAGCCGATCAAGGCCGTCGCGGCGACGGTCGACGGGATCGCGTTCACCATCGATCTGCCCGACGGGATGCG
>CAZDGY010000294.1:0-7486 GCA_964504685.1 uncultured Kofleriaceae bacterium
AGCGGATCGCGCTGTCGGCCAAGCCGCCGGCGCCGAAGCGCGAGCGCGAGCCGCGCGGCGAAGGTCAGCCGCAACAAGGCCCGCGCAACGACGGGCAGCAAGGTCGTCGCGGCGGTGGCGGCGGTGGCCGTGGTCCGCGGCGCGACGAATCACACGGTCAGGATCTGCATCCGATCGGTCCGCCGCGCGAGCATCCGCCGCAGCAACAGCGCCGCGGGCCAAACGACGGTCCGCAGCAGCAGCGCGGCCCTCGCCCGCAGCATGTCGGCAATGGCAATGGCGGCGGTCACGACGGTGCGGGCTTGCCCCGAGCCGGCAGCGCCGCCGAAGGGCGGCGCGGTTCAACCGAAGGTCCGCGCCGCGACTATCGCGAGCGCGGCGACGCTAACAACGGCCCGCGCCGCGACAACCCAAGTGGTCCGCGCCGCGACGACAATCGCGGTCCGCAACAGCACGCACGCAACGACGGTCCGCGCAACGACGGTCCGCCGCGCGACGGTCCGCCGCGCGACGATCGCGGTCCGCGGCGCGGTCCTGCCGATAATCGCGCGCCGCAGCGGCCGGCCGAAGACGAGACCAAGTGGGGCGTCGCAGGCTTCAAGAACAGCCCGTTCGCGAAGCTCAAAGGCGACGGTCCAAAGCGTTGACCGCGCACCTGCTAGATCTCGAGCTGATCATCCGCATCGCCGTCGGCACGCTGCTCGGCGCAGTGATCGGCTACGAACGCGACATCCACGGCCGGCCCGCCGGGCTGCGTACCCACGCGCTGGTCGCGCTCGCGTCCGCGACGTTCATGGTCGTGTCGACGCACATGGTGTTCTTCCAGAACTATCACGACGGCGACCACGTCGAGATCGATGCATCGCGCATCGCCGCATCGGTCGTGTCCGGAATCGGTTTTCTCGCCGGCGGTGCGATCTTGCGCACCGGCCTGACCGTCCAAGGCCTGACGACCGCGGCCGGCTTGTGGCTCGTCGCCGCGATCGGGTTGTGCGCCGGTGGCGGCATGTACGCCGAGAGCGTCGCGGTGACCACGTTCGGCATCGCCGCGCTGACGTTGTTGCGCCGGTTCGAAGACAAAGACGATCGCGTTCGGCGCAAGCTCACGCTCGTGCTCACCGAGTCGGCGACCGCAACTCAAGCGCTGGTCGACAAGCTCGTCGCCGCGGATCTACTAGCGACGGTCGAGGGCTGGGACAACGATATCCACGGTGCGCGACGGCAGCTCACGCTGTCGATCCGTTTGCCGCGCGGCAACGGCGAGCGCAAGTTGATCGAGATGCTCGAAGCCGAAGCCGGTATCGCGCGCGTGCAGCTCGATCCGGCTAGTTGATCGCCGGCGGCCACCGGCCTACGCTGGCGCGATGCGAAACGCGTCGCTCGGCATCGTGGCATTTGTCACGGCGTGCAGCCACTCCGGCGCGACGCCCGATGCGAGCGGCATCGGCAGCGACGCGACGAACCACGACGCGAGCTTCGGTGACGGCGGAGTCCCGCTGCCGGCCGCGCCGCATGGCCTGTTCATGCTCAACCCGCAGGGCCGCGACATCGCATCCACGTTCTTGACCGCGGGCGGGCCCGGTACGCCGTACATCAAGGGCGCTACGATCCAAGTGCATTGGAGCGACCTCCAGCCGAGTGGCCCGGCCACGTTCCAGCTCGCCGCGGCGACGACGACGACGATCGACGCGTGGACCGCCGCGGGCAAGCAAGTCAACCTGGTGTTCCAGGCGTCGAACTACAACGGCGGCAACTTCGTGCCGACCTGGTACGCGCGCACGCTGCCGATCTCGAGCGCGACCCAAGCGAGCGGGAGCAAGACGATCGCGATCGCGCTCGCGACCGGGGTCAACGCAGGGCAGGGCGGGTTTCTTGTCGACGTCGACCTCACCGGCTCGAACCCGTTGCTCGGAGCGCAGTCGATCCAGATCGCGGGCACCGCGGCGCTCGACGGCGTCTATCCGATCGCGACGATCAGCAGCGATGGCAAGACGGTGACCGCAACCGCGCCGACCGCCGCGACGACCGCGAAGTCGGAGACGAACATCGGCACGGTCGGCAATCCGATGTTCTCGTGCACCTCGAACAACGTGACCGTGACGCTGCCGGTGTATTGGGGGCCGAACTTCGAGCTCGCGTGGGAGGGCGTGATGGATGAGGTGAAGACCCACCTCGACGGGCAATTCGGCTACTTCCGGTTCGGCATGGGCACTGGTGGCGAGAATTCTCCGGTCAAGCCGCTCGACACGTCGTGCGAGAGCGAGCTCGAAGCGGTCGGGTTTTCGTCGGCGCCGGTGCCGTGGACGACCTACAACGTGTCGGCGAGCTCGTGGGAGACGACGGTCGCGCCGGTATGGATCGCGTTCCAGCACGATCTGATCAGCTACGTCGCGAGCAAGCAGTTCGCGACCCAGGTGATGCTCTCGCTGTCGACGATCGACTACGCGCCGGGCGAGATCGACTATGGCACCGCGGATGCGGTCGGGCCGATCGCGACAGCCGCCGGGCTCGGCATCGGCAACCAGGGATGGCGTCAGAGCGATGGCACGACCACGGCATCCGGGGTGTGCGCCGCGGACTACTGCGCGCTGTTTCCCGCCGCGCGCGGGGTCGTTCCGCTCGAGCTCCAGACCGTGCTCGCGAGCGATCCGGACAACACGACGATGAATCCGTCGACCGGCGACCTATCGCTCATGCTGCCGGAAGCGCTCGGACGCGGTGCGCAGATCTTCGAGCTCTATGCCGACGACTTGTCGTGCGCGTTCGACCCCGCGTTCGACGGCGATCCGAACGCGAATCCCGCCTACGTGACGACGTACGCCGGCTGCACCGCGCACAACTTCCCGGCCGCGATCGAGGCTGCGGCGGCGGCGCTCCACTAACAAAGGTGCGGCTTCGCCGTCATTTTCCCCTGCCGCAACCCCCGCCGCTCATACCGACCGCTTGCGCTGCGCGCTACGGTCTCCTGGTGCGCTTGGCGCTCGTGCTCGTAGCGATCGCCGCCTGCGGCAGCAAGCACGCGCCACCGGATGCGAACAAGCCGGTCGCCGCGCGCGATCCTGCGGTCGTCGCGCGTGATGCCGCCGCACCGGCGGTAGATGCCGCGGTCGCTGCGACGCGGGTCGAGCACGCGGTGTGGAACGCGGTCGACAATCGCCACACCGCGCACCGGTTCGTGCATGGCGAGCTCGCGATCGATGGCGCCGACGTCGGCCTCGCGCGCTACACGCGCTTCGGGGTACCGGTCGCGCGCTGGCATCTCGGCCACATCGTTGCGGGCGAGCGCGCTGCGATCGCGGATCGACTCGCTTCGCTCGAGGTGCCGCTGGGTGGCGAGGCTGCCGCCGCGGCGACGTTGCTCACCGCGCGGATCCACGCCGAAGCCAAGCAGGCAGTCGCGCTAAAGATCAATGGTCGCAGCGCCGGGCGGCTCGCGAAAGCGGCGCTCGAGCCTGGCTGGCAAACGGTCGAGCTGTCGTTCGATCGCGGACGGCTCGCAGCGGGCGAGAATCAGCTCGTGTTCGAGACATCGGGCGGCGGTAAGTCGCCGATCGCGATCAGCTGGCTGCGGATCGGTGCGTTGCCGGTTGCTGCCGACGACGATCCGCGCAGCGCGGCCAGCTTCGATCCGAAGGCCGACGCGATCGATCTCGCGAGCGACGCCGGGCTCGCGTGGTACGTGACCGTCCCCGATGGCGCGAACCTGGTCGGCAGCGTCGACGAGGGTTCCTGCCGGATCGAAGTGGCAGCGCGGGCGAGCGACGAGAGCTTCGCGGGTGGCTTGCTCGGCGGCGGCACGAACCGCATCGATCTGTCTGCACTCGCCGGCAAGGTCGTACGGCTCGCGATCACGGCTCACGAGTGTCCGCGCGCCCACGTCGCCCATCTCGCGATCACGGTCCACGCACCGGCGCCGGTCGCGGCTGTCGCTGCCGATCCGCCGCGGTTCGTGATCCTGTGGATCGTCGACGGACTGCGGGCCGATCGGCTCGCGGCGGTAGCCCCGCCGGCTTGGGCCGAGCTCGAGCGCGCGAGCACGGCGTTTCGCCAGTTCTACGTCGAAGGCAACGAGGCGCGCCTGTCGACCGCGCTCGCTGCAGCGGGCTATGTCACGATCGGCGTGACCGGTGGCGTCGATGGGGCGCTCGCCCAACTCGACAAGCATCGCGACAAGCCCGCCTACCTCGCGCTTGCCACCGCGCGGCCGCCGCTCGCGTGCTCACCCGGTGGCGACGTCGCGAAATTACGCGCGAGCTACGACGCGAGCATCGTCGCGATCGATCGCGAGCTCGGCCAGCTCGTCGCCCAGCTCAAGTCGTGGGCGATCTGGGACCAGACGATGTTGATCGTAACGTCGAACCACGGCGTCCACCTGCTCGAAGATGACCGCTGCGGTTACGACGACCCTGCGCTACCCGAAGCGATCGTTCACGTCCCGTTGATCATCCACGACCCAGCGCGGTTTCCCGCCGGCGGAGCGGTCGACGAGGGCGTCGAGGGTATCGATCTGTTGCCGACGATGCTCGCCGCGATCGGCAAGCCGCCACTCGCGGGTGCGCAAGGCGAGGCGCTCGAGCTGCTCGCCGAAGGTGTCGGGCGCGGTTGGGTCCGGCCGTCGTATGCGTCGCTCGCGGGCGGTCACACGATGCGGATCGGCCGGTGGAAGATCGTCGTCGACAAGAATGGCGTCGCATCGATCGCGGACGTCGTCGCGCATCCGGACGATGCGGCTGATGCGGCGACGACGAACCCGATCGAGCTGCGCATGATGACCGATGCGCTCGGCCTGTTCCTCGCGCAGCGCTCGCAATGGATGAAGCCGGCGTGGGGCGTCGTGACCACTATGACCGCGACCGGTGCCGCGGCGCTCGATACCGCCTCGACGCCTTGATCAGCCCTCGAGCGTGACGAACCCGTGCTTGACCGCGAACCGGGTCAGCTCGGAGTTGTTGCGCACGCCGAGCTTTTTCAGCACGTGACCGCGATGGGTATCGACGGTCTTGATGCTGATCGCGAGCTTCTCCGCGATCTCGCGGTTCGTCATGCCGCGCGCGAGCAGCTCCATCACTTGCAGCTCTCGCGCAGTCAACGAGCCGGCCGGGTTGCTGTCGGAGGTCGCGAGCAGTGGCTCGATCCCGGCAGGAATCACTTGCTCGCCGCGACTCACCGCGCGGATCGCCTCGAGCAGCTCTTTGGGCTCGACCGATTTGTTGAGGTAGCCGTGCGCGCCGCAGCCGATCGCACGGGCGGCGTAGCTCGGCTCGGTGTGCCACGTCAGCACGACGGTGAGCGGCGCGGTCGGGTTCTGCCGCATCTCGGTCAGCACGTCGAACCCCGAACGGTCAGGCAGGTTGATGTCGAGCACGAGCACGTCCGGCGCGACGCTCTGCACGATCGCGAGCGTTTCCGCCGCGGTACCGGCTTCGCCGACGACCTCGATGTCGCTCGCTTTGCTGAGCGCCTCTCGCAGGGCCCAACGCACGATGGTGTGATCTTCAGCGAGTACAAGCCTGATCATTCGCCCCTACCTACTCACCAAGCGAACATAGCAACTCGCGCGCCCAAAGCCAAAGTCCCGCCGGGATATCGTTCGGGTTTGGTTCGGGTAGAGTCCCAGCGATGTCACAACCGTTGGTCGTCGGAATCGCTGGCGGAACCGGCTCCGGCAAGACCACCGTGGCTCGCAAGCTCGCTGCGGCGATGCCGCCCGGGCGATGCGCCACGATCGAGCACGACGCCTACTACCGAGATCAGAGCCATCTCACCCGAGACCAGCGCGAGGCGATCAACTACGACCATCCGGCCTCGCTCGAGAGCGATCTGTTGGCCCATCACCTGGTCGAGCTGCGGGCGGGGCGCGCGGTCGACGTGCCGATCTACGACTTCGCGAATCACACTCGCAAGGTCGAGCGCAGGCGGGTCGAGCCGGCGCGGCTGATCGTGGTCGAGGGCATCCTGGTGTTCGTCGAGCCGGCGCTGCGCGAGTTGATGGACATCAAGATCTACGTCGATACCGATCCGGACATCCGGCTGATCCGCCGGATCCGCCGCGACCTCGAGCAGCGCGGCCGCACGTTTCAATCGGTGCGCGACCAGTACTACTCGACCGTCCGGCCGATGCACATCGAGTACGTCGAGCCGACGAAGCGGTGGGCCGACCTGATCGTGCCCGAGGGTGGCGACAATCACGTCGCGTTAGACGTCTTACTTGGCAGGCTCGGCCGGATCGCGTTCGAGTAGGATCGCCCGGTGGACGTGTTTCGCGGATATCGCAGCGTTCCCGCCTGGCCCGGCGCCGCGGTCGCGATCGGCAACTTCGACGGTGTTCACCTCGGCCATCGCGCGCTGATCGATCGGGTGCGTGCGCTCGCGACCGGCGACGCCCGAGCGGTCGTGCTGACGTTCGATCCTCATCCGTCGGCGGTGCTGTCGCCGAGTAACGCGCCCGCGAAGCTGTGCTCGCTCGACCGCCGGCTCGAGCTGCTCGCCGCCGCAGGCGCGGACGCGGTCGTGGTCGAGCCATTCACGAAGGAGCTCGCGGCGCTCGCGCCCGATGCATTCGTCGATGACATCGTGCTCGGGGCATTGAACGCGCGTGTGATCGTCGTCGGCTACGATTTCAACTACGGCGCGGGCCGCGCTGGGACGACCGAGGCGTTGCGCGCTCACGGTGCGCGCAAGGGCGTTGCGGTCGACGTCGTGGCAGCGGTTGCCGCGGGCGGCGAGGTCGCGAGCTCGACGAAGATTCGCGGGCTGTTGCGCGCCGGCGATGTCGCGGGAGCCGCGCGACTGCTCGGCCGATGGTGGGATGTCGAGGGAGTGGTCGTCCACGGCGCGAAGCGCGGGCGGGCGATCGGCGTCCCGACCGCGAACGTCCTGCCCGATCACCCGTTGCTGGTGTTGCCCGGCATCTATGCGGTGCTGCTCGAGCTCGATGGCCAGCGGCTGCCGGCGGTTGCCAGCCTCGGCACGAACCCGACGTTTGTCGACGGCGGGGCGCTTGTCCTCGAGGTGCACGTCCTCGACTGGGAGGGCGATCTCTACGACCGCCGCGTGCGAATCGCATTCGTCGCGCGGCTGCGCGGCGAGGAGAAATTCGCTTCGGTCGATGCGCTGATCGCGCAGATCCGGCGCGATATCGCCGACGCGCGCGGTCCGTTGCAACAGGCTGTTACAGCGCCGCGACCATGAGATGCTCGGGCATCGCGGCGTGCCGCCCCGCGGTCTCTACGCGGATGTCCGATGTCATGTCGGGCTCGTTGGCGGGTCCACAGCGAACGTGGGCTTATGCGTGCACCAAGGGGAGCATCACATGCGTTTTCGCACCATAGCGTTGGCGGCCGGAATCTCGGCGGGCTTGATCCAAACCGGCGATGCCTTCGCTCCGCGGAAGAAGATCGAACAGCCGGTGGTCGCGGCGGGCCGCAACTTACGCTCGCATCGCGACGTCGCCTACACGGCGCCGAAGCACGTGGCGGACCGCTTC
>CAZDGY010000295.1:0-7462 GCA_964504685.1 uncultured Kofleriaceae bacterium
GGTCCGGCGGTGATGCCGATGAAGCTCATCACCGACCACGAGTGGCTCGACGCGTTGACCGCGGTCGTCGAGCGCGGCCGCAAGCTGCACAAAGAAGTCGTGCTGCACACGCACTTCAACCATCCCAACGAGATCACCGCGATCACGAAACGCGCGCTCGACGGCGTGTTCGAGCGCGGCATCATCACGCGCAACCAATCGGTGCTGCAGCGCGGTGTCAACGACACCGTCGAGACCATGCAATTGCTGGTCAAGCGGCTCGGGCATTGCCAAGTCCACCCGTATTACGTCTACGTCCATGACCTCGTGAAGGGCGTCGAGGATCTGCGGACGACCCTGCAAACCGCGCTCGACATCGAGAAGGCCGTGCGCGGCGTGACTGCGGGCTTTCACACGCCGACGTTCGTCGTCGATGCGCCCGGCGGTGGCGGCAAGCGGGTCGCCCACAGCTTCGAGCACTACGATCGCGACACCGGGATCTCGGTGTTCGCGGCGCCCTCGGTCAAGCCGGGGTTCTTCGTCTACTTCGATCCGATCGATACGCTCGCTCCTGCGATCCAGCAGCGGTGGAAGGACCCCGTCGAGCAACAGAAGATGGTCGACTCGGCGATCGCGGCGGCAGAAGCGACTCGGCGCGAGACCGCGCACGCGAGCTCGGTGCCGCACTGAGTTGTCACATCGCCGTGCTACGCGATCGGGCATGACGATCTCGATCGGCACGCCCAAGAGTGCTCACGCAACGCGCGTTTTGATGCTCGGCTCCGGCGAGCTCGGCAAAGAAGTCACGATCGAGCTGCAGCGGTTCGGCGTCGAGGTCATCGCGTGCGATCGCTACGCCGATGCACCGGCGATGCAGGTCGCCCATCGCAGCCACGTCATCGACATGCTCGATCGCGCGGCGTTGCGCGCGGTGATCGAGCGCGAGAAGCCGCATCTGATCGTGCCCGAGATCGAAGCGATCGCGACGCCCGAGCTGCTCGCGCTCGAGGCCGAGGGCTGGACCGTGATCCCGACCGCCGAAGCGGCGCGGCTGACGATGGACCGCGAGGCGATCCGGCGCGTGGCGGCCGAGCAACTCGATCTACCGACCGCGCGCTATCAGTTCGCCGATACGTTCGACGAGCTCCGCGCGGCATCGCGAGCGCTCGGCTGGCCGGTCGTGATCAAGCCGGTGATGAGCAGCTCGGGTAAAGGCCAGTCGGTCGCGAAGAGTGAAGCCGATCTCGAGCACAGCTGGCAGTACGCGCAGACGGGTGGCCGCACTGGCGCCGGCCGCGTCATCGTCGAGGAGTTCATTCAGTTCGATAGCGAGATCACGATGCTGACCGTGCGGTCGGCGAGCGGCACGGCGTTCTGCGATCCGATCGGCCACCGCCAAGTCGGCGGCGACTATGTCGAGAGCTGGCAGCCGCACGCGATGACGCAGCTCCAACTCGAGCGCTCGCAGGCGATCGCGAAGCGGATCACCGATCGGCTCGGCGGCCGCGGGATCTTCGGCGTCGAGTTGTTCCTGTGCCCGGGCGACAAGGTCGTGTTCAGCGAGGTCTCGCCGAGGCCGCACGACACCGGGATGGTCACGATGGCAACGCAGGCGTGGAGCGAGTTCGCGCTACATGCCCGCGCGATCCTCGGGCTGCCGATCGCGGCGATCCGTCGCCATGCCGCGGGTGCGTCGGTCGCGCTGCGCGCCGATGCGACGCTGAAGTCGCCGATGATCGAGGGCCTCGCCGAGGCGTACGCGGTTCCCGACATCGACGTTCGGTTCTTCGGCAAGCCGACCGCGGGGCCGAAGCGCCGACTCGGCGTGGTGCTCGCGACCGCGGAGACCGCGGACGCAGCGCTCGCGAAGGCCAAGCAGGTCGCCGGCCTGCTCCGACTGCGCGACGCCGACGTCAACTGACGCGAGAGCACCGCCAGTGAAGAGGCTCGTTGTCATGCTCGCGATCGGCTGCGCGTCACGCGCGCCGACGAAACCGACGCTCGCCGATCTGCATTGGCTCGAAGGCTCGTGGCACTCCGAGCGGCTCGACTCGCGGTGGCAAGTCGTCAACGGCGTGATGTGGGGCGTCGCGCTGAACGACCGTGGATTCGAGGTCAACATCGTCGATCGATTCGGCGAGCGCGCGGATGCCGGACCGCTGACGTTGCTGTCGATCGTCGATGGCAAAGCCGCGATGCGGTTTGGGCTCGACGCCGCAACGCCGGGCGAGCTCCGGTTCGCCGGCGCGACGGGAACGGTGCGGGTCACGAAGACCGCCGCGGGCTGGCGCGGACAGTTCACGCCGCCGAACGGCGCGCCGGAAGGCTTCGACATGACCGCGCGCGAGCTCGTCTCGGCGCCGGAGCTCGAGGACGCCGATCGCTCCTTCGCGGTCGACACCGCACGGTCGGGCGTCGCCGGCTGGCTCGCGGCGTTCGCGCCGGACGGAGCGCTGTGGCGAGCGCAAGGCCGGGTCGAGCACGACGGGATCGCCGCCGAGATGACGCCGCTGCTCGCCTCCGGCAAGCTGACTTGGCAGCCGCACTACGCCGGCCGCCGCGCCGAGGTCGGGTTCACGCTCGGCACGTGGGCGTATGCGGACGGCAAGGACGTGGCCTCGGGCAGTTACGTGACGATCTGGAAGCATCAGCCCGATGGCAGCTGGAAGGTCGTGTTCGACATCGGCCGTCCGAGTCGGTAGTGTCCGCCGCCATGTCGCGCCTCGCCGTCGCCGTGCTCGTCACTAGCTTTGCTTCACCCGCGTTTGCCGACGCGCCGATCGTCGGCGGAACGATGGATAGCAACGATCCCGCGGTGGTGTTGCTCGCCGCATATCCAGCAAACATGTCGACGTTGTTCACGTGCTCCGCGGTCGTCGTGTCGCCGGGCCATCTGCTGACCGCGGCGCACTGCCTCGATCACGCTGGCTACACGTTTGGCGTCTACTACGGCGCCGATGCGTCGGCGTACTCGACGCTCGCCGAGCTCGCGCCGCAGCTCTCGCCGATCACCGCGGTCCACATGTATCCCGGCTATCAAACGGCGTCGCCGTTCGAGGGCGATATCGGCGTCGTCGATCTCGCGACCCCGACCGCGGTCACTCCGTTGCTGTTCGAGCGCTCGGCGCCGACCGCCGATCTCGTCAATATGCCGGCGCGGATCGTCGGCTACGGCCAGACCGTCTACAACACGCCGAATCAAGTGCGCTACTCGGCAACCACGATCGTCGCATCGCTCGATAGCGGCGACACGCTGCTGATCGGCGATGCCACCCACCGCACGTGCGTCGGCGACTCCGGTGGACCGGCGATCTACGGTGGCGTCGTGCTCGGCATCGACTCGTACTCCGATACGACCGGCTGCACCGATCCGTCGCACTTTCGTCGCACCGATGTCTACGCGGCGTTCATCGATACCTTCGCCGGCACGGGGGTCGTGGCAGATGATCTGCCGGTCGACATGCCCACGGATGCAGGCACCGTCACGAAGCCGGGTTCGTCGGGCGGTTGCTCGACGACGAACGGCGGCGGTGCAGGGCTCGTCGTGGTCGGGCTCGCGGCAGTCATCGCGCGGCGGCGTCGGGCGTCACGCTAGTCGCGGCAGCACAACACGCCGTCTTGCGTGGTCCCGAGCGTGTTCGCGCAGCCGTTGCCATCCGCAACGTTCTCGCGAGTCTCGCCTGGCCAGATCCCGTTGTTGCACGTGTTGCTCGCGTCGCATGCTGCGCCACAACACGCCGGCTGTGTGCAATCGACGCCTACCCCCACGACGCACTGCCACGCGCCATTGTTGGGGTACTTGCACCCCGTCGTATCCATCGAACAGTGGCTGACCGCCGCGACGTAGCCGCCGGGCAGCGCGGCGCACGCGTCGCCCGCGATCGCGTGCAGATCGGTGACGTCGCCGCTGTCGCCGCAGATGTGCCAGCCCGGCGAGCAAGCATCAGCCGGAACAGCGCACGGTCCGAGGTCATCTCCGCACGCGGCCCCGGTGGTCGCCGAGCGCAAGTCGAGAGCGCCCGACCAGCTCGCCGCGCATGCTGCGATCGTCGGATCGGTTGCGGTGTCAGCGAGCCCCTCGCGCTGTCCATCGGAGCACCCGATCGGGTCGACGAACGCGTCGAACGCGCCATCGACCGCCGCGTCGATCCGGACCGCGGCGTCGTGATGGAACGACTCCGGGCGGCAGCTCGCGATCGTCAGCAGCAGCGGGAGCGCGCGCATCACTACATCGTAGAGTGCGGGCCCGAGAATCGCTAGATCAGCGCCATCGTCTGGTAGTTCAACGCGATCAGCCGGCCGTCTTCGGTCCACAGTTCGCGGGTCTCGCGGAAGTAGCCGTCGGCGCACACCGGTACGGTGCCGCGATAGAACAGCGGCTCGTCGCCGTCGGGCGGGGGCGAGATCAGGTCGAGCGTGTACGACATCGTAGCGAGTGGCACCATCCCAGGCATCCGGGACAACACCGCCGGCCACCACGCGTCGATCATCGCGGCGACGTACGCAGCGTCTCGCTCGTGCCCGGCCTCGCGGGCGCGCAGCCAGCCCATCGCCAACGGCGGTCCGCCCGCGCCCGGCAAGCCGCAGATCACCCGGTACTCGAAGTTGTTCGAGAACTCGGGAAATCCACCACCAGGCACCCGCGGTTCGATCGACCGCCACTCCGTCGCGGTGGGCGGTGCGAGCTCTTGCCAGCGTTGGTCATCGCTGCGTTTCGCACCGGCGATCGCGACGACGTGTGCGAGCGTCTCGCCGTTCTGAGTCAGCGCTGCGCGCGCGGTGGTGACCGCTTTACCTGCGCGCAGCACCTCGACGGTGATGTCGGCGTCGCCCGGCATCACCGGACCCGGAAGCTCGGCGGTGATCGAGCGCAACGTGCGCGTCGGGTCGCCGATCGTCGTCTCGATCGCGCGGATCAGCGATCCGATCACGACTCCGCCGAACGCACCGCGCCCCATGCGCCAGCCGCTCGGGACGTCCATCCGAAATCGATCGCCTTCGCGCGTCGGCGTGGCAGCGGCAGCGAGCGTCGTCATGAGCCCAGTCTTACTAGGCTTCGCCGACGGTGCACGCGGGAGCAGCTAGACTTCTTCGATCACGAAGCGCCCGCCACGCATCCGGATGGCGTACTGGCGAGGCGCAGGTCGCGACTGATAGCCGCCGCGATCGTACGAATACTGTTGCGCCGTCATCCGAGCGAGCATCCGCTCACGGCTGCCGAGCATCCACAAGAACGGGGCGAGCACGAGCAGCTGGTACGCGCCCATCAGACCGAGCACGCCAAAGCCGATCGCTACGACGCGCGACACCGTCACCGAGATGTCGGTCGCGCGGACGTAGTCGAATTTGCGAGTGAGCAGCGCGCGGAGGATTCGCCCACCGTCCATCGGCAGCGCCGGGATCAGGTTGAAGCCGGCGATCACGAGGTTGGTCCAGCCGATCAACGCGAACAGCGGGAAGTGAGTGAGCGCGGCGAGGCCAAGACCGGCGCCGCCGAGTGCGAGCGATACCGCCGGGCCGGCGGCAGCGATCATCAGCTCGTCGTTCGCGCGATTCGGAGCCTGCACCATCTTCGCGGCACCGCCGAAGAACGACAGCTCGATGCCGGAGATGTGAACGCCGAGCTTGCGCGCGACGAGCGCGTGGCCGAGCTCGTGGAGCAGCACCGACGCGAAAGCGAGCAGCACGATCAAGACGCCGGCGAGCCCGCCGAAAGCGAGCAGCACGAGCGCGAGGAGGAGCAAGAAGCTTGCGTTGATTTCGATGGGGAATCCGAACAGCGTCCCCAGTCGCCAGGACTTCAGCATGGCTACAAAGTGCGCATGCATTGTGAGTTGTCAAACACTCTGCGTGGCGAGCTGCCCGATCAGGCGGGCGAGCTGCTCGCGGTCTTCGAGGGCAATCCAAGGTACCGAGATCCGCGCGACGTCGGCGCCGGTGTTGTCCGCAAACCGGACGTAGTCACCGCGCACCGTGACGTCGTACGCGCTGCGCAGCCTGACGACGCTCCCATCGGGCAGCGCGACCCGGCCATCCGGATAGATTCGCGCGACCGGCCTGGCATGGTCGCGGAACAAACCGCGGCAGTAGATCTCGTGGTGGTCCCCGCGGTCGGCGACCAACACCTTGTCGAGCGGGTGGCCGACGCCGAGCTCGAAGGAGGCCTCGGGCATGCGCCCGCGCAGATCACCGATCGCCAGGCGCAGACGGCGCGTGGCGGCCCCTAGGCAGGCGAGCCCGGCCAAGCCATCCGCGTCGAGCAAGCCCTCTGGTTCGACGCCGAATACGCGGATCACACCGACGGGCGCCCGCTCGAACCAGACCCCGAGCGATTCGCGCGGCCGACCGCGCGCGACGAACACCGCCCCGCTCGCGAGCTCGACGACGGTCCTGGGTTTCGGGCCGTCCTCGATGACGTTCGCGCCATCGGCCGTGATGTGGATCCGCCGCGCTCCGACGGCGATATCGATCGCCCGCGGGCCGAGGTCGATGCGCAACGGGCCGGCCGCGGTCGGGGCTTCGACGGCTTCGTTATCGAGGGCGCGGTACGCCATCACGGACGTCCGGACGACACCGGTTCGAGGCGGTTGTTGCTCGGTGGGGAGCGTTGTACCGCGGCCGCGGCGGGGTATAACCCCCGCCCATGACCGCCCAGTACACGTTCGTGATGAAGGATCTGCGCAAGCTGGTCCCGCCGAAGCGCGAGATCTTGAAGGGCATCCATCTGTCGTTCTACCCGGGCGCCAAGATCGGCGTGCTCGGCAACAACGGCGCGGGCAAGAGCACGCTGCTGCGGATCATGGCCGGCGTCGACAAAGAATTCCTCGGCGAGGCGATGCCCGCGCCCGGGCTGAAGATCGGCTATCTCGCGCAAGAGCCGCATCTCGATCCTGCCAAGACGGTCAAAGAGAACGTTGACGAGGGCGTCGCGACCACGCGCGCGTTGCTCAAGCGGTTCGAAGACATCTCGATCAAGCTCGGCGAGGACATGTCCGAGGACAAGATGAACAAGCTGCTCGAGGAGCAGGGCAAGCTGCAGGATCAGATCGAAGCGGTCAACGCGTGGGAGCTCGATCACCAAGTCGACATGGCGATGGACGCGCTGCGTTGCCCGCCCGGCGATGCCGACGTCACGAAGATCTCGGGCGGTGAGAAGCGCCGCGTCGCGCTGTGCCGGTTGCTGCTGTCGAACCCAGACATGCTGCTGCTCGACGAACCGACGAACCACCTCGACGCCGAGAGCGTCGCGTGGCTCGAAAAGACGCTCGAGAACTTCAAGGGCACGGTCGTCGCGATCACCCACGATCGCTACTTCCTCGACAACGTCGCGAAGTGGATCCTCGAGCTCGATCGCGGCGAGGGCCATCCGTTCGAGGGCAACTACTCCGGTTGGCTCGAGCTCAAGGCGAAGCGGCACAAGGACGAAGAGCGCCAAGCCGATGCACGCTCGAAGATGCTCGCGCGCGAGCTCGAGTGGGTGCGG
>CAZDGY010000296.1:0-7448 GCA_964504685.1 uncultured Kofleriaceae bacterium
ACGTACGTCTGGTGAGCGACATCGTCGGTGATCAACTTCTTGGCGCGTAGCATCTCGACCAGAAACAGCGCCCCGGTCTCGGCCTTGAGCTCCTCGAGCATCGCTGCGACCGGACCGCCGAAGATTTGTTCCGCGTCTTTGCCCGCGACCTTGTACTGATGCGCCGGTCCGAGGTTGTGCGTCGCCTCGTGCAGGATCGTGGTGAGCAGGCCGGGCTCGCGCGAGTCCGAGTACAGCTTCATCGAATCGGCATCGAGCACGCTCTCGGCTTGCGCGCGGCGCGTTGCCGCCTCGCTCGGATCGGAGTCGAGGTTGACCATCGCGACCGTCCGCCCGCGACCGCCGTTCGCGACCGGACCGAAGTTCGGCAAGCTTTCGCCCGCGGTTCCGCCGAGCCCTTGGCGATCATCGCCAGCGTTGACGATGATGTCGATGAAGTCCGGGAGATGGAACGTCACCTTGCGCGCCACGTACGGCGCTCCTGCGTGGGCGGCGACCGCAGTCTCCATCTCTTGTTGCAACGGCGTGAGCACGCTCTGCCAATGTTTCGAGCCTGCGTCGATCCGCGCGAACGTCAGGTGAAAGCCAGCCTTGTGATTGCACGGGTCCCAGTACGTTTCGTCGGGGGCGGCGCGCACGTACCACTTCGAGTTGTCGACCGTCATCTTCGCCCACGCCTCGTCGGCGGGCGTCCAATCGTTCGACTTGAAGCTCGCGGCGGCGGCACGCAGGTAAGTCACGAGCGGTTGTTCGGCTGGATCCTTGACCGCATCGGCTGCCGCCACGAGCTGGTCGGAGATCTTCGTCATCTGATCGGCGTAGGCGGTCGAGTACGGAACCGCGAGTAGCGCGAGCTGTGCCGGCGCCGCGCCCGCCGGCGTCGGCGCGCTGACGACGGTAAACGGCTCGAGGAGCTTCGCGGCATCGGGCCGACCCTCGATCGTCTTGCAGAAGTTGTCGTCGTTGCGCTGCAGCTCGGTCGGATAGATCGAAACGATCGGGCTCGGCGCGCCCGGAATCGCCGAGCATTCTGGCGCCAACGCGGTCTGGGGACCGACGCACCGCGGCCCGCGATTGCGGCGAAACAGGCTGCGGCTGTCAGTCTCGTTCGGAAGCTGATCGGCGAGCGCGGCCGCGCCGGTCTGGGTGTCGTAGAGCGTATCGATCGACGCGGCGAGCTGAAGCATCGCTGCCGTGAACTTCTTGTCGTCGGCGGACAGCGAACGGAGATCGCTATGGATCAACGTTGGCTTGCCGGCGTCGAGATCCTCGTCGACCAGCTTGCGCCGCGGGTCGGTCGAAGGAGGCGCTTTCGAACCAGCGACGATCGCCGCGTAGGCCTCCTCGAACTGATGCGTGAGCTTGCCGTTTTCGACCCACGGCCCGTTCGGCGGGTAGAACAACAACGACGAAAGCTCGTCGGGTTGAACCGTCTTGTCGCTGTTCGCGTCGCTCCATAGCAATGGCAAATCGAGGCGCACCGCAAGTCGGTTGAGCTCGGCCGGCGCGATCTGGTCGTAGGTCGCCGACGGCGCGGAACTGCCGTCGTGCGCTGCCGACTCGGTCTCATTCGCGGAACCAGACCCGGATCCGGCTTGGGTGCGCGGTTGTGGCTCCTTGCGAACCCCACAACTGGCGAGTGCGAGCCCGACTCCGACGGCAACGATCTTCATGCGCCGACGCTACCGCAGTCACTTGAGGCTGGCGTGGCGACGGCGGTGGATTACGATCGGGCGATGCGAGTCGGGTTGGCCGCGTTCTCGGTCGTCGCGCTGACGTGCGCGCCGGCGCTCGCAGATCCCGCGATCGCGTTCGACGCAGCGGCGAAACGGCTGTTCCCCGGCGGCGCACCAGCGAGCTGTACCGACACCGCGTGCTTGATCGACGCGCGCTACGCGAAGGACGCGAAAGCGAGCGCGCTTGCACGAGCGTTGTACGACGCGACCGGCGACCTCGCAGGCGTCGGCCCGGACGAGACGATGGACGGCGGGTATCGCGGCAAGATCCATATCGTGCCCGAGCTGCCTATCCGCGGTTATCGCCAGCACCTCGCGTGGGTCAGCAGCGCGATGGCGAAGATCGACCAGTTCTTCACGCAGCAGTTTCCCGACAAGCCACCCGCGTATCGCTGGCGCGCGCTCGAGCTCGGGTTTGTGCGCTCGGTGGGCAAGCACACGCCGAGCGCCTACGCCGGGAGTTGGACGATCGTCTACAACGTCGAGGGCTCGCTGCTGACGAGCGAAGACGGCGTGCGCGAGACGCTGTTTCACGAGCTGTTTCATCTCAACGACGAAGACCACGGCGATTGGTCGCACCACACGCTCGCGAAGGACTACGAAGCGATCCTCGATCGCTGCGGCAAGCATCCGACGATGAAGTGCCTGGCACCTTACGCACCGAACGTCACGGTCGTGCGCGGCGGCACGTACTACGCGTTCCAGCAAGACAACGGCGACTCGGTGCACGAATACGCCGCCGAGCTCGCGGTCCGGTACTTCGACGAGCAATCCGAGATGCGACGGCGAGGCAAGCTCGCCAAACCGGCGTTCAAGTGTGGTCCAGCCGAGAACGCGCGCGCGTGGCACGCGTTGGTCGATGAATTCTTTGCCGGCCAAGATCTAGTTCCGAGCTGTTAGCCCTCAGCGCGCGGATTCGCGCACCGAGCGCTCGCGCACGGGCAGGTCCGAACCTGTGGGCGAAACCCTTCGTAATTGCTGACAGAGCCTGGCCGGATTGCCCGGGCCACGGGCACATGGCCTGCAACATCGCCGACGTTGGTGGGCAACGACCAACTCCCGACGTCCGAGGCGACCGACGACCCCGTGACGTTCGGGCGCGACATTTTAGTGGTCGACGACAACGAAGCGAACCTCGTCGCGATCGAAGCGGCCCTGCAACCGCTTGGCCGGCCACTCGTGCTCGCCCGTTCAGGGCTCGAAGCGCTGAGTCGACTGCTCGAGCGCGACTTCGTGCTCGTCATCCTCGACGTCGCGATGCCCGGGATCGACGGGTTCGAGACCGCGCGCCTGATCCGCGCTCGCCCGCGCAACCGCACGACGCCGATCCTGTTCGTCACCGGCTTGTCGTGGGAAGACGACGAGGTCATCCGCGGCTACGAGCTCGGTGCACTCGACTTCTTGATCAAACCGATCCGCGCGGAGGTCTTGCGCGCCAAGGCGAGCGTGCTCGTCCAGCTCCAGGAGCGGACCTTCGAGCTGCATCAAAAGGCCGAGGAGCTGCGGATCGCTCAAGCGCGGTCGCACGAGCGCGAGCTGACGATGCAACGCCGGCGATTCGAAGCCGACGCCCTCGCCCACCAGATGCAGCAGCTCGCCGAAACCGATCGCCGCAAAGACGAGTTCCTCGCGATCCTCGCGCACGAGCTACGCAACCCGCTGCAGCCGCTGCAGACCGCGGTCGAGATCATGGATCTCGACACGGATAAACCGCTGACCCCGCGCGTGCGCTCGATCATCCAGCGCCAAGTCCACCACATCGGCCGACTCGTCGACGATCTGCTCGACGTCGCGCGGTTTCAAACCGGAAGACTCGAGCTGCGCAGAGAGCTCATCGTGATCGACACGATCGTCGACGAAGCGATGGCCGAGGTCCGCTCGGCCGCAGATGCGCGAGGGCATCGCATCACGGTCATCGGCGAATCAGCGACATCACCGACGGTGTTCGGCGATCCATTGCGCCTGGTCCAGGTCGTGACGAATCTGCTGTCGAACGCGATCAAGTACACCGAACCAAGCGGCGAGATCACCGTCGTGTGGGGCCACGACGAGGAGTTCGCACGCGTCCGCATTACCGACAACGGCCGCGGCATTCAGCCCGAAATGTTGCCGCGGATCTTCGACATGTTCGTGCAAGAGCGCGTCGGCGGCGACGGTGCGGGCGGGCTCGGATTGGGCTTGGGTCTCGCGAAGCGGCTCGTCGATCTGCATCACGGTGCACTGTTCGCCGAGAGCGCCGGCCCGGGGACAGGCAGTAGCTTCGAGTTGCGCCTGCCGCTCGCGACCAACGACGAGCTCGTGAAGCGACGCAGCACGACCGGCGTGCACCAAGACAGCGAACCACCGCTGAACATCGTCGTCGTCGACGACGCGCCCGATCTGCGCGACCTCGTCGCTGACCTGCTGCGCATGCGCGGCCACGACGTCGCGACCGCAAATGACGGCCCATCGGCGGTCGAGCTGATCCGAATGCGCCGCCCCGACGTCGCGTTGATCGACATCGGCTTGCCCGGGATGGACGGCTACGAGATCGCGCGTGCGCTACGCACTGATCTGCCGCGCACCGCTCTACGTCTGATCGCGATGACCGGCTACGGCCAGGCAAGCGATCGCTCGACTGCATTCCAGGCAGGATTCGACGATCACATCGTCAAGCCGGCTCGCGCAGAAACGATAACGCGAGCGCTGTACGGCAGAACCGAGGTCCAATGAACGCGCAAGAACCTACAAAGAACGGCGGCGGTGAGCGCAAGCCGGCGAACGGCGTCAACGGGAAGGCAATCAAGCGCGCGACCGAACACCTGGAACCTCGCCAGATGCTCGCGGCGCTACGCGCGTTTCGCCGCGGCGACTTCTCGGTTCAGCTACGCGACGACCTGACTGGCATCGATGGGCAGATCGCCGACACGTTTAACGAGCTCGTCGTCATGGTGCGGTCGATCCGCGACGAAGCCGGCTCGGTGTGCGCGGCCGTCGGTAAGGAAGGCCAGGCCGGCCGTCGCATGCGTCGACTTGGCGCGACTGCCGGCTGGGGCGACTTCATCTCGTCGGTCAACGACGTCATGGCGGATCTGACCGGCCATGCCAACGATATCGCGCGCGTCGTGACCGCGGTCGCTCGCGGCGACCTCGAGCAGACGATGGAAGTCGAAAACGGCAGCCACGGTCCGCGGCGCGGCGAGTTCTTGCGCCACGCGAAGATCGTCAACGGCATGGTCGCCCGAATGTCGCAGTTCGGCTCCGAGGTGACGCGCGTCGCGCAAGAGGTCGGCGGCGAAGGCAAGCTCGGCGCGCAAGCGCGGGTCCAAGGCGTCAGCGGCGTATGGAAAGACCTGACCGATTCCGTAAACCTCATGGCGTCGAACCTGACGTCACAGGTGCGCGAGATCGCACGCGTGACCACCGCGGTCGCGAACGGTGACTTGACCAAGACGATCACGATCGACGTCAAGGGCGAGATCCTCGAGCTCAAGAGCACGATCAACACGATGGTCGAGCAGTTGCGCGCGTTCGCGAACGAAGTGACACGCGTCGCTCGTGAGGTCGGCACCGAGGGCCGACTCGGCGGGCAAGCGACGGTGCGCGGCGTATCCGGCGTGTGGCGCGAGCTGACCGAGTCGGTCAACTCGATGGCGAACAACCTGACGTTCCAGGTCCGCAACATCGCCGAAGTCACGAGCGCGGTCGCCGCTGGCGATCTCGGTAAGAAGATCACGGTCGAGGCGAAAGGCGAGATTCTCTCGCTCAAGAACACGATCAACATCATGGTCGATCAGCTGTCGGCGTTCGCCGCCGAGGTGACCCGCGTCGCGCGTGAGGTCGGCACTGAAGGCGTGCTTGGCGGCCAAGCCGAAGTCGCCGACGTCTCGGGCGTGTGGCGCGAGCTGACGCAGAACGTGAACTCGATGGCGTCGAACCTGACGTCGCAGGTGCGCAGCATCGCCGACGTCGTGACTGCGATCGCGGGCGGCGATCTGTCGAAGAAGATCGGCGTCGACGCGCGCGGTGAGATCCTTGCGCTCAAGAACACGATCAACGCGACGGTCGACAAGCTTGGACGGTTCTCCGCAGAGGTCACGCGCGTCGCTCGCCTCGTCGGTACGGAAGGCACGCTCGGCGTCACCGCAGATGTCAAAGACGTCAGCGGCATCTGGAAGGAGCTGACCGACAACGTCAACCAGATGGCGCGAAACCTCACGAACCAGGTGCGTGACATCGCCGAGGTGACGACCGCGGTCGCAAACGGCGAGCTCGGCCGCAAGATCACGGTCGAAGCGCGCGGCGAGCTCGTGACGTTGAAGAACACGATCAACACGATGGTCGATCAGCTCAACGCGTTCGCATCGGAGGTCACGCGCGTCGCCCGCGAGGTCGGCACCGAAGGCGTGCTCGGCGGTCAAGCGCAGGTCCGCGACGTCAGCGGCATCTGGAAGGAGCTGACCGACAACGTAAACTCGATGGCGTCGAACCTGACGAACCAGGTGCGCAATATCGCCGACGTCGCACGCGCGGTCGCGACCGGCGACCTGTCGCGCAAGATCACGGTCGATGCGCGCGGCGAGGTGCTCGATCTCAAGGCGACGCTCAACACGATGGTCGATCAGCTCAACGCGTTCGCATCGGAGGTCACCCGCGTCGCTCGCGAGGTCGGCACCGAGGGCCGGCTCGGCGGCCAAGCGAGCGTCGAAGGCGTACGCGGAACGTGGAAGGAGCTGACCGACAACGTCAACCAGATGGCGTCGAACCTGACGAACCAAGTGCGCGACATCGCCGAGGTCACGACCTCCGTCGCCCGCGGCGACTTGACCCGCAAGATCACGGTCGACGCCAAGGGCGAGATCCTCGAGCTCAAGAACACCGTCAACATCATGGTCGATCAGCTGTCGAGCTTCGCCGACCAGGTCACGCGGCTCGCGCGCGACGTCGGTGTCGAGGGGCGACTCGGTGGCCAAGCCGACGTGCGCGGTGTGCTCGGCACGTGGCGCAACCTGACCGACGCCGTCAACTCGATGGCGACCAACCTCACCGACCAGGTCCGTAACATCGCGAAGGTCGCAACCGCGATCGCCGCCGGCGACTTGCAGCAGAAGATCCTCGTCGACGCGCGCGGCGAGATCCTCGAGCTCAAGAACACGGTCAACACGATGGTCGATCAGCTCAGCGCGTTCGCCGACCAGGTATCACGCGTCGCTCGCGAGGTCGGCACCGAAGGCAAGCTCGGCGGCCAAGCCAGCGTCGAAGGCGTGCGCGGCACGTGGAAGGAACTGACCGACAACGTCAACCAGATGGCGTCGAACCTGACCAACCAGGTCCGCGACATCTCGGCGGTCGCTACCGCGATCGCGCGCGGCGACATGACTCGCAAGATCTCGGTCGAGGTTCGCGGCGAGCTGCTCGACCTCAAGAACGTGATCAACACGATGGTCGACACGCTCAGCTCGTTCGCCGACGAGGTGACCCGGGTTGCTCGCGACGTCGGCGTCGAGGGCAAGCTCGGCGGTCAAGCGGCGGTGCGCGGCGTCGCCGGCACGTGGAAGGAGCTGACCGACAACGTCAACCAGATGGCGTCGAACCTGACCAACCAGGTGCGCGACATCGCCGAGGTCACGACCGCAGTCGCGAACGGCGACTTGACCCGCAAGATCACGGTCGAGGTCCGCGGCGAGCTGCTCCAGCTCAAGAACACGATCAACACGATGGTCGATCAGCTCG
>CAZDGY010000297.1:0-7438 GCA_964504685.1 uncultured Kofleriaceae bacterium
GCGTGCGGCTTGCCTCAGCTGGGTGGTGCGGAGCAGCCGGGGTTGCAGTTCGCGGGCGAGCAGGACGGCGACAAGCTGATCGTGTTCCCGACGCTGGTCTATGGCGAGCCGCCGCGCGCGCGGGTCGACGGCAACGCACTGACTCACCTCGGCGGCACGCTGCCGGTGCGCGATCAAGACGCCGAGCGCCGGCTCGTCCATCGCCTGCGCGAGATCAACTTGGTGCCCGGCCGTCGGGTCGAGCTGTCGGGGCGCGACGCGTTCGCGATGCAGACCGCGCTGTCCGGCTGGTTGCGCGGCGACGCGAAGGCGGTCAACGCCACGAAGGCGGTCGCGCTCGAGCCGCGGGTGTCGGTCGACGGCACGAAGTTCGAGATCGATCTGTACGGCGCCGACGGTCGACACGCGTCGGTCGCGGCGGCGTTGCGCGCGTGGCAGGCCGGCGTCGACCTCGTGCCGCTCGAAGGTGGTGGCTGGGGCCGCGTGCCGATGTCGTGGTTCGATGTCCACGGCGAGCGGGTCGCCGACGTGCTCGCGACTCGCAGCGGCGATCACCGCGTGCCGATCTACGCGCTGCCGGATCTCGCGCGGCTGTGCGAGAGCCTCGATGCACCGCCGCCGCCCGAGCTCGATCGGCTGCGCCCGTTGCTCGACGGGTTCACCGGGATCCCGCATGCCGAGTCGCTCGTGACCGGCGAGCTCCGGCCGTATCAACAGACCGGACTCGATTGGCTCGCGTTCTGTCGCGACACCGGCCTCGGCTGCGTGCTCGCCGACGACATGGGTCTCGGTAAGACCGTGCAAGCGCTCGCCGCGATCAAGGGACGCACGCTCGTGGTCAGCCCGACCAGCGTGCTGTTCAACTGGATGGCGGAGACCAAGCGGTTTCGCCCCGAGCTGCGGATCGCGACGTATCACGGCCCTCGCCGCGCGCTCGATCCGAGCGCCGACGTCGTGCTGACGACCTATCCGATCCTGCGCAACGACATCGACGTGCTCGCCGGCGCGCCGTGGACCAACGTGATCCTCGACGAATCGCAGACGATCAAGAACCCCGATTCGCAGGTCGCGCGCGCCGCGTATCGGCTCAAGGGCGGCTGGCGACTCGTGCTGTCCGGTACGCCGGTCGAGAATCGGCTCGACGAGCTGTGGAGCCAGCTCCACTTCACGAACCCCGGACTGCTCGGTGGCCGCGCCGATTTCCAGGAGCGCTGGTCCGAGCCGATCTCGAACGGCGACAACGACGCGGCCGCGCGGCTGCGCGAGCGGATCCGGCCGTTCGTGCTGCGCCGGTTGAAGCGCGACGTCGCGAAAGAGCTGCCGCCGCGCACCGATGCGATCATGTACGTCGAGCTCGACGACAACGAGCGCGCGACCTACGACGCGATTCGCGCCGCGACGCAACGCGAGATCGTCGCGCTGCTCGAAGCCGGCGGTGGCGTGATGGCGGCGCTCGAGGCGCTGCTGCGATTGCGGCAAGCGTCGTGTCACCTCGCGCTATTGCCCGGAGGCCTACGCGGCGGTGCGGCGCCGCAGAATTCATCGAAGCTCGTTCGCCTGCTCGATGCGCTCACCGATGCAGTCGCCGATGGCCATCGCGCACTCGTGTTCTCGCAATGGACGTCGCTGCTCGATCTGATCGAGCCGCACCTCACCGCCGCCGACATCGGCTTCACTCGACTCGACGGCAGCACGACCGATCGCGCGGCGGTGGTCGGCGAGTTTCAGGCCGACGATGGCCCGCCGGTGATGCTGCTGTCGCTCAAAGCCGGCGGCACTGGCCTCAACCTCACCGCAGCCGATCACGTCTTTCTCGTCGATCCGTGGTGGAACCCCGCGGTCGAGGATCAGGCCGCCGATCGCGCGCACCGCATCGGCCAAGACAAGCCGGTCATGGTCTATCGCATGGTCGCGAAGGACACCGTCGAGGAGCGCATCCTCGAGCTGCAAGACCGCAAGCGCCACCTCGCCGATGCGGCGTTGTCGGAGGCCGGCGGCGCGACCTCGATCACGCGCGATGACTTGCTCGCATTGCTTTCGTGATTGCGATTCGTGATTGCCATTCTTAATGAACGTCGCAGGGAGGCGTAGCTGCCGCGCGTTGCCTGCGGTTGTTACATCGCGTGCGGAAATTCCGGTGTTAGCGTCGCGCGCATGACTCGCCTCCATTACGCCGTGCTCCTCGCCGCAGCCGCGTGCAACAACTCGCACAACGCGCACCCGGACTCGTTCGTCGCCATCGATGGAGCGCCGGACGCGTATACGCCCGGCCCGAACATCGTCGACCTCAGGGTCGAGGGCACGCCGACCGTGTTCCAGTACCGCGATGGCGCGGGCCCGTGGCTGACCCCGACCGCCGATTCGTCGGGGACGTACGAGCTGCACATCACGAACGACTACATCGCGGTCGCGGTGTGCACGTCGACTGGCCTCGCCGGCAACTTCGACGCCGAAGAATTTGCAGCGACGTACGACGACGGCGCGATGCAGCAGATCTATTGCGGCGACGGCGCGACCGGCGTCGCCCCGATCACGTACGCGGTCACCGGCACGATGACCCAAGCCGGGTCGGTGTCGATGTCGGACTTTGCGAGCTCGACCTCGCCGGACTGGACGTTCAGTCTCAACGCGCCGGCCGGGACCTACGACCTGATCGCGGTCGACACCAGCCACCTCGAGCTCACTCGCGGCATCTCGATCACGGCGGACAAGGCGCTCGGCACGCTCGACGTCGATGCGGCCGGCACCGCGCTGGTCTCGAAAACGCTTACCCTCACCGGTTCGCTCGCGAACGACGGCTTCTTCACAAACCTGTTCCTCGTCACCGATCAGGGCGCCGGGTTCGCGACAGTGTCCAACGGCAACACGACGACGGTCATGACGGTCCCGGTCGGCTTGCTGCAGAGCGGCCACGACTTCCTGGATCTGTTCGCCGAAGACAACGCGAGCGACGGAAGCTATCGCAGCGTCAGCGAGAACTGGGATGACACCACGGTCACGTTCGCGCTGCCGCCGAAGCTGAGTGGCGCCGCGGTCTCGACTACCGGCGGCGTGGCAGTCGCGACGTGGACGGCGTTGCCCGACACCGCGACCGGCGTCACGCTGTCGCTGTACGGCAGCAGCCAAGCGGCGCAGTCGCAGGTGATTCGCGTCAGCCCGAGCTGGCTCACGGCCACGCACGCGACCGCGTTGAAGTTCGATACGACCCCGCCGATGTTCTCGAGCGAGTGGATCGTCGATGCGGCGACCGCCTACTACGACTTCGGCGTCACGAACACCGACGGTACCGGCGCTGGCATCGACGGCGCCGGCGCAGCGGTGGCGCAGCGGCATCGCGTGCAGCACAGCCATCAGGTCGCACGCACTCGCGCGGTCAAGTAAGCGGCGCGAGCCGCAGGATCTGGCCGAACACGTCGCCGGTCGCCGGATCGATCGCGGGGTCGACGAACAGCCGCGTCACCGCGCTGTTGCGCAGACCGTCGAGCAGCGCGTCGGAGATCAACGCGCCGACATCGAGACCAACCGCGAACAGGGTCTCGTCGTTGCCCATCTCCTTCGCGAACGACTCCGCCGCCGGGCCGGTCGAGAACAGAAAGCCATAAGGCCGCCGACACCACATGTCGTTGCCGTTCGACGTCAGGTACCAGATGCGCGGCGGCAAGAACTCCACCAGCTTCTCGAGCGTGACGTCCTCGGACATGGCCGGACCATGCCACAGTAGCGCCCGCTATGGCTCGTCCTAACGGGTTGCCTTCGAACGCTCGCCGCGGGTATGCGCCGACGGGCTACACGATCTGGGTCGTCGGTGACGACCGGGCGGTGCTGCGCGACGCGTACCACACCTACCTCCAGCTGCCGTGGTGGGCGTCGCTGCTGCTGATCTGCGCCGCGATCTTCACGATCGATCTGGTGTTCGCGCTGATCTTCTTCTTCGTCGGCGGGCTTCACGGCGTACGCGATGGCTCGTTTTTCGACGCGCTGTCGTTCAGCGTGCAGACGCTTCACACGATCGGCTACGGCGTGATGAGCCCCGCGTCTAGCACCGCGAACGTCGTGATGATGATCGAGTCGATGACCGGCGTGATCGTGATCGCGTTGGCGACTGGCCTCGTGTTCGCGAAGTTCTCGCGCGCGACCGCGCGGGTCGCGTTCTCGCAGCACGCGGTGATCACGACCTACAACGGCAAGCCGCACTTCATGTTTCGGGTGGGCAATCGGCGGACCAACGTCATCGTCCAGGCGCAGCTCGCCGCGACCGCGTCGTTCACCGAGGTCACGACCGAGGGCCACACGTTCTACCGAGCCTACGAGCTGAAGCTCGTCCGCGATCGAATGTCCGGCATGCGCCGCGGCTGGACCGCGATGCACGCGATCGACGACGCCAGCCCGTTCAAGGGGCTCGACACCGCGGGCCTCGCCAAGGCCGAGGTCGAGATCGAAGTCTCGGTCGTCGGCCTCGATAGCGTCACGGTCCAGACCGTGCACTCGAACCACCTGTACACCGACAAGCAGATCATCTTCGGCCACCGGTTCGCCGATACGCTGTCGCCGCTCGACAACGGCGACATGCTGATCGATCTGACCCAATTCGACATCACGGTCCCCGACGGCCAGCCGCCCAGCCCGTGGTAGCGTCTCGGCCATGAAAGCTGCGGTGTGGTTAGCGCTGGCGATTGCAGCCTGCGGTCCCGGGATCAAAGGCGGGCCGACGATCAACAACCACTCCGAGAGCGAGCTCCAGCCGGTGAGCTCTCCGGTCGTATCTGCCGATATCCTGTCGCGCGACGTGCTCGCGAACGAAGTCGGCGTGAAGCACATCCTGATCGGCTGGAAGGATTTGCAAGACGGCCGGGTCGACGAGCGCGCGAGCAAGCGCACGAAGTCCGACGCCGAGACGCTCGTCAAACAGGTGCTCGAGCAGCTCAAAGGCGGCGCCGACTTCGACGCGATGATGAAGCAATACTCTGAAGACCCGGGCAGCGCGATGAGCGGACGGGTCTACAAAGTCTCGCCGCAAGCGGAGTTGGTGTCGGAGTTCAAGCAGCTCGGTATGCGGCTGCGGCCGAACGAGATCGGTGTGGTCCAGTCGGACTACGGCTTTCACATCATCAAGCGCGTCGAATAGTCACGGCTGCGAGTCGACCAGCGCGCCCGGCCCAGCATCGATAAAGTCGTGCGGACGAGTGCGCTCGCACGCGACCCACATCGACAGCGTCGTGCGTTCGTCATCCGTAGGCTCCGGGCAATCCTCGTCGAGCGAGCCGCCGAGCGTGCTCGGACACTTGTTGGCCGTTCCGGCGCCGGGCATGAAGTTGTTGTGCGCCTTCGGGCCCCAGCCGGTTTGCTGATCGATGTGGTCCGGGACTTCCAACACGCCGAACAGCGAGTCGAAGTCGTGAAATAGCGGCGCGCCGTTGCGCTCGTCGTTCGTGAGGTGACTGTCGTGGCAGTTGACGCAGTACTGGTTCATGAACGTGCTGCCGAAGTTGCAGTCGCCATCCGAGCCGGTGCAGCCCGGCGTGCGATACGACGAATAGCCGTACTGCATCGGATCGGGAGACGCGCACTCGGTGCCGGTCGACGTCGGGATCGCGGACGTACACCCCGCGACACCGACGACAGCGATGAGTAAATAACGCATCTACAACTCCTAGAACCGTAGCGCGGTCGAGATGACTGCGCGGATTGAAAAAGGGTCGCCGGCGAGACCCGCTTGGATCTCGGCCGACGTTTGGAGCTGCTTTCTGCCCCACGCGACGTGACCTCCCGCGATGACGCGCTCGACGCCACCTGGGTCTGCGATCGGAATCCCGCCAGTCAGGCGAGCGCCCGCACGGACGCCCGCGCCGATCGCGTATTCGGCACCGCCGGACCACGTGATCTCCGACATGTTCATCGGATCGACGAGCGCCATCATGCCGTGCATGTCGACGTCGCTCCGTCCGCCGATCGCCGCGCTGTAGCCCGCGCTCGCGGACACAGTAACGTGCCCGATCGTCGTCATGCCCCACAGCGAGGGCATGAGCATCACCGCGCCCATGCCGAACCGCTCGGAGGTGTCACCCGTGGGGACGGACACCATCGCCATCGCGCCGAAGCTGGCATGCTCGGAGGTTACGAGCGTCGCGGCTCCGTGGATCATCGCGTCGCCGAGGCCGTTGCCGCCGAGGCCGTTGGCGTCGAGGTGATACAGCGGCAGTGCCACGCCGGCCGAAACCCGACCGTACGAGCCCTCGACCGACGGGATCGCTCCCTCGTAGCTGCCGCTCGGGTAGTACATCGTGCTGAACGCCGCGGCGACGAGCGACACCCCGGCGGTCAGCGCGAAGCGCGATGCCGTCGCAGTCTCGCCCGAGCTCTTCGTGTTCATGCCGGACATATCCGCGCCGGACATGTCCATGCCGGACATATCCATGCCCGCGTCATCCGCGAACGCCGCCACCGCCGTCGAGGCGATCAGCCCCGAGGCGAGCGCAACGGTGAAACGAAGCGGTGGGGTCACGTAGGACCTACGACGTAGGAGCACTAGCGGTCCATCGGATATGCCGAGCAGGCCGTCGTGATGTCGGTGGTGAGCATCGTGTCGGCCGCGTCCGTGAGGTTCGCGGTGACGTACGCCTCGCACGACGCGGTGGTGTCACCGCAGACGACGTTCTTCTGGTCGTTGCCGATCGGGTGATCGATGCAACAGATCTCGATCGCCTTCTCGGACGTAAAGTTTTCTGTGGTGTGGTGCTCGTCGTAGCAATCCTGATAAGTCGCGAACGGATCGCAATCGCCGGACGGGCAGGAGTTGCTGTTGCTGCAACCGATCGCGACGCTGAAGATAGAGATCGTGACTAGCGAAGTGAAAAGACGCATGAGCTCCTCGAAACGCGTGACGTGAATGCACGCGCGCGCCGACGAACGGCTCGTCAGCCCGCGCACGAATGACGATCTACGAGCGTCTCGAGCTACGACGGAGCGTCAGGGCGAGCCGGCGCTGGCGCAGCGTGCGGCACGCTCGGAAGCAACGTGGGCAGAACGAACGTGGCGGACGCCGCGGCGATCTCGACGATCGCCGGCGCAGTGAAGCCGGGGAGCTGAGGTGCGACGGTCTTCGTCGACCAGTCGTGGCAGGTGCGCATCGACGACTCGCCGCCGTGACACGGCTTCTGCACCGGGCAGTGGCAGTGGTCGGGATCCGGGCAACAGCAGTGATGCTCGGTCGACACCGTGCGCAGCTGCGAGACCGGCACGGCGAACGCGACGACGATCGCGACGATCGCGGTCGCAAACGCGGTGGCAGCTCGGCGGACGGTCACGGGCACAGTTTGCCGGGGACTGACAATGTCGTCAACCGCGGCCGATCACAGCCCATGACGGTGTGCGACGAACGTTTCGCGTCAGGTGCTCGGCGCCTCGAGGATCTGACCGGCGCGCACGATCGAGCGGCGCA
>CAZDGY010000298.1:0-7396 GCA_964504685.1 uncultured Kofleriaceae bacterium
CCTCACCATCGGGTGGAGGCAACGTGCCCTTCGCGCGGCGCGTCCGCGGCTTCGTCGTTCCAGTCGTCGCGGCCTTCTTGCGCGGCGCACGCTTTTTCTTCGCCGGCGCGTTCGCTTCAGCGGCGAGCGCGTTCGACTCGCTATCGCTCACTGGCGCAGTGCCGATCGCTTCTACCGCGAGCGGAGCGGCCTCGATCTCCGGCGACGGGCGATCGACGATGGGCCGCACGACTGCGTTCGCGGACGTCGGCGCTAGCTCGGCCATCGTCTCGACGAGTGCTCGCGCGACCGGCGTCGAAGGCGCGGGCGCCGGCTTGGTCGTGCCCTGCCCGACGCACGCGCCGTAGCGCTCGATCGCCTCGATCTCATCGAGCCCGACACAGCGAGCAAAGCTGCGCACGAACCCGCGGACGAACACGTCGGCCGGTAAGCCATCGCTGCGACCCGCTTCGAGCGACTCGAGGATCCGCAGCTGAATCTTCGTGACCTTCGCGACGTCCTCGACGCTCATCTTGCGGCGCGATCGCGCGGTGCGCAGCCAACCCGCGAGCTCGCTGCGCGCGTCGGTGGGGTCGGCGGTGCGCTGCGACTCCATCAGTTGCCCAAGCTCGCGCCGTCGGCACGGCATTGTGCGGCGATACAGCTTTGCTGCGAGAGCTTGAGGCACGCTTGTCGCGCCGCCTTGGCCTCATCCGCGAGCCCTTGCTGCATACGAGTCTTCATCAGGTAGTAGCTGGCTTCCTGGGACCCACACGACGGGTCATCGGACGCCGTCTGGAACAGTTCGGCAGCTTTTTCCCATTCCTGGCGCGCGAAGTAAACCCTGGCCAGCCGATAAGTTGCCACACACATCTTCGGTTGAAATTGCAGCACCGAGCGGAGCTCTTTCGCAGCGTCGACATACTTCTGTTGGTGGAACAGCGCCCAACCAAGTTGTGCACGAGTTAGCGCAGCGCTCTGCAGCCGGATCGGGTTCTCGAGCGCTTTGGTGAGGTACTTCACCGACGACTCGTAGTCTTCGAGCAGCGTGTAGACGATGCCGCGGTCGGCCCACGCCTCGCCGTTGTCCGGAGCGATTTTCGCTGCCTCGGCAAAGTCGCTATCCGCCTTGGTCAGGCTCGCGTCGAGGTCTTTGATCGTCGCGTCGCGGTCGAGGCCGGTCAGGCAACCATCGATCTCCATCGAGCGTTGCGAGTCGATCGCGCGGACCATCGAGACGAGGCCGCGGGTGACGTAGGCGTCGTCGTTGCTCTTGTCGAGGGCGAGCGCGCGGTTGCACTCGGCCTCAGCAGCCTCGAGCTGGTGCTTCTTCAGGAAGTCCTTAGCGAGGTCGAGCCGAGTCGAGCTCTTGTTGCGATCGCCGGCAGTGATCGGACCGCAGCCGGCGACTCCCAAAATCGCCAGGAAAACAAGGCTGTTGCCGCGCACGCGCTGCACCGTATCCCAGCCGTCTCCAGGCAGCAACCCAGGTGCAGATCTCGTCGGCTGGAAAATTGGCGAACACGCCCCCGGGTTATATCTCCCGCGATGCCCGAGTCGAGCGCGCTGCCAGGACCCGCCGAGCCCACCGCCACGACGACGATCGGCGATGGCCTCTATGCCGAGACCTTCCAACCGAGCGGCGCCGCCAAAGGCAGCGTGATCATCACCCACGGCTACGCCGACCACTCGGGGCGCTATCGCGAGCTCGCGCACGTGATCAAGAACGCCGGCTGGGCGGTGCTGTCTTGGGATGTTCGCGGCCACGGCAAGTCGCCGGGGCCGCGCGGCTACATCGATCACTTCTCGCGCTACCTCGACGATTTCGCGCTCGCGTCCACCGCGACGCGCGGACTCGCCGCCGGCAAGCCGTTCGTCATGGTCGGCCACTCACACGGCAGCTTGATCACATTGCGTGCGCTATGTGCCGAGCGGCCCGCGGAAGCCACCGCCGCCATCGTGTCGTCGCCGTTTCTCGGCCTGCGCCTGGCGGTGCCCAAGGTCAAGATCCTCGCCGGCAAGATCGCGAGTGTCATCGCACCTCGGTTCGCGCAAAAGAACGAGCTGCGGCCCGAAGACCTGACCCACGACAAGCAGAAGCAAGCCGAACGAGTGGCCGACAAGCTGTGCTTCGACGTCGCGACCGCGCGGTGGTTCACCGAAGCGAGTAAAGCGCAGGCATATTGTTACGACCACGCCGATCGGATCAAAGTGCCGACGACATGGCTGGTCGGCGCCGAGGATCCGATCGCCGATCCGGCGCAGAGCAAACGGGTCGCCGCGCGTGCGCCGAAATCGACCTATCACGACCTGGTCGGAATGCGTCACGAGGTGTTCAACGAGGTCGATCGCGCCAAGGTGTTTGCGCTGGTTACCGGCGTGCTCGCCGCAAGCGCTTGAGCTTGCGGGCGGATGTCCCAAAGGGACTCTTTCGCCGTGAGGGTCAACGCGTCCTTGCTGCGCCGGACGCGTTGTCGATCGATCCGGCTCAATTGTTACGCATTGGCGAGTGCCGGCGAGCCGCCTATAATAGGAGCTCGGGAAACGAGGGGTGGCGGGCGTGGGGTTCCTTGATCATTCCATTTGCGCCGGTCCTGTCAGCATCGCTTTCGTCGCGCGTTAGTACGCGCACCGGATCGATGCGGAGCCCGAGATGAAGCTATTCGCCTGCATGTGCAACCAACCCCAGCGGCTGTCGGCCGCGCTCGCGCCCGTGCGCGCGGCGCTGGTCGCACAACCGCCGGTGTCGCGTTGGGGCCTGGCCTACGCGCAGGGCGGTGACGTGCTGCTCGTGCGCACGCCGAAATCGAGCGCGCGGGCGGTCGATCTAGCGTCGCCGCTCACCGAGATTCCGACCGACTGCGCGATCGGCCAAGCGGTGCGCGACGATCGCGAAGCGGCACCCGGTGGCACCGACAACACGCCGCCGTTTCGTTTTCGCCGCTGGATGTTTGGGCTGACCGGCGTGTCGGGCATCGATGCGACCGCTCCGGCACTGCTCGACCAGATCCCCGATTATCTGCGCCGCAACTTCAAGGGCCGTACCGCGAACGAGCTCGTGTTCCACCTGTTCCTCGCGATGCTTCACGACGAGGGCGCGGTCGACGATCCGAACCTGACGCCGCAAGCGACCCGGCGAGCGCTCGCCGCGACGATCCGGTTGGTCAGCGCCGAGCAAGAACGCACCGGCGGCACGATCGG
This sequence comes from uncultured Kofleriaceae bacterium, assembly GCA_964504685.1. Lineage (GTDB taxonomy): Bacteria > Myxococcota_A > Polyangia > Haliangiales > Haliangiaceae > JABFXX01. Next base: position 3,181 of record CAZDGY010000298.1, read on the forward strand.
GCTCGGCGCGATCGCGGTCAGCAACGGCCGATCGATGGTGGTCGCCCGGCTCAACGACTCGGTCCGCTTGCGCAAGCTCACGGTCAACGGCGAGCGCGGCGAGCGCGACGAGTCGTTCCGCGGGGTCCTACTGATCTCCGGCGGCGACGGCGAAGCACGCGATGGATTCGAAGATGTCCCGGCTCAACACGCGGTCCTGATCTCCCGCAACCTGGACTTCCAACTCGCCGATCTGAATCCGTCCGCGTAGGCATCGACGATCCGATCGCGTGACCGTTTCGGCCACGATGCTGTGGCTTGACGTTGAGCCGATCTGAATCGGTCGTGGCTCGTCAAGCTCTCGTTCCGAGCGATCCGGCTGGCGCACTGAACACCATTTGGCGCGATCGGTGAGTCTGAATCGAAATTGTTCCAGATCTCGCGTGGGACGGAACTAGCCGAGAATTCACAGGTTGCTAACCCCGAGAATCTACGAACAAAGGCATGTCTCAACTTGATGCTTGACCCGTTGCGTTAGCCTCGCTAAGCCACGCCCATGACGAACGCTCAAGAACGCAAGGCACAGGAGCGGCTGGCTCGGCGCAGGCGGATTCAGGAGGCGGCTCGAACCGTCTTCGCCGAGCGCGGGTACGCCGGGGCGTCGATCGAGCTGATCGCCCGCGCGGCTCAGCTCTCCGTCGGGGCGATTTACCTCTACTTCCGCTCGAAGGAAGACCTGTATGTCTCGCTCGTCGAAGACGCCCTTACGGTGTTCGACGTCGAGATGGGTCAGGTCCGGGAGCAGGCCGAGGTCGCGCGCCGGTTGCGCGACACCTGGTCGATCCTGGTCCGCTGGGCCGAGCGCGACACCGAGGGCCCGCGGATCCTCCGCTTGCTCGCCCAGCCGGCGATTCGTCCACAGCTGTCCGACGAAGTCGTGACCGCGGTGTCGGCCGGCATCGCTCGCATCCAGGACCACATCGGTGCCTGCATCGCCGACGGCATCCACGCCGGCCTGTACCGCCAAGTGAACGCGAGAGAGATCGCGGACTTGGCATGGTCGGTGCTGCTCGGCAGCCTCGATGCGGCCGAGATGGCGAACAACCTCGGCACGACTAGCGAAGTCCTCGCCACGCGTACCGATCGCGCCCTGCAGCTGCTCGAGACGGCACTAGTGCCCTCGGTCGCCGCCGGCCTGCGGGCCGTCGCGTAGCGATCGTCGGTTTAGCAGATCCGGCCCGGCGCTCGTGCGTCGGATGCGGATGGGCTATCGCGATGACGTCGCCGCGCTGACCGCTCGCCACGAGGCTCTCGCCGCACAGGTCGCCGAACGCGATCGCGAGCTCGCCGCGAGCAAAGCCGCGCTCGACGCGGCGGCCGCTCGCGCGAACCGTCCGATCCTCGATTCGATCCGAGTCGCGGCGCCGTGCAAGGCGTCGTGGGACGACATGGTCGGCGACGATCGCGTCCGCCACTGCGCCGGGTGCGACAAGGATGTGTTCAACCTCTCGGCGCTGACCCGCGATGAAGCCGAGGCGCTGATCCGCGAGCGGGTCGGCAACTTGTGCGGTCGCTATTACCAGCGGGCCGACGGCACGATCATCACGAGCGACTGCACGGTCGGGATCTCGCAACGCCGGCGCCGACGGGTGATGGCGGCGGGCTTCGCCGCGTTGTTCGCGAGCGCGGGCGGTCTCGCGATGGCGTTGTCGCGACGGTCCGCCGAGCTCGAGCCGCTAGCGCTCGAAACGGCGACGCGGATCGACGCGGTGCCGTCGCAGGTCAGCCAGGTGGAACCACCGCCCGCCGCGCACGAGTTTGCCAAGCACATGCGGCCACCGACGACGCTCGGCCACGTCCACGTCGCGCCGCAACCGGTCCAGAAGACGATGGGCGAGATCGAGGTGATGCCGTGAGCGAGCGCGCAGAGCTCGAGGCGCTCGCTGCCCGTCACGCCGCGCTCGCCGCGGAGGTCGCCGAACGACAACGCGAGCTCGCCGCGACCAAGGCGCTGCTCGGCGAAGCGTCGGCGCAGCGCAGCCGGCCGCTGCTCGACAACATGAAGATCGCGTCGCCGTGCCACGTCGCGTGGGACGACATGGACGGCGGCGATCGCGTTCGCCACTGCGCGAAGTGCGACAAGGACGTGTTCGATCTGTCGGCGCTCACCCGCGACGATGCGGAGTCACTGTTGCGCGAGCGCGCCGGCAACCTGTGCGTGAGCTACTACCAGCGCGCCGACGGCACGGTGATCACGAGCGACTGCACCGTCGGGATCGCGAAGCGCCGCCGCCGGCGCGTGATGGCGGCGGGCCTCGCTGCCTTGCTCGCCAGCTCGGGCGGGCTCGCGCTGTTCTTGTCGCGGCGCGCTCACGACGCGCCCGCGTCGCACTGCCCGACGAACCAAACGCAGGCCAGTGGCATGCCCCCGCCCCCGCATCGGATCGATGGTACGCAGGTCCGCATGGGTGGCGCGACGCCGGTGCCGGACCCGCCGCCGCCGATCCGCACCGCGGGAGTGCCGCCTCCGCCGCCGCCGGGCTACAAGCGATGAACGATCGCGACGACATCGACGTTCTCGCCGCGCGCCATGCCGAGCTGGCCGCCGAGGTCGCGGAGCGCACGCGCGAGCTCGCGGCGACCAAGGCGTTGCTCGCCGACGCGGCCGCGCACGCGAACCGGCCGTTGCTCGACGACATCCGGATCGCGTCGCCGTGCCCCGCCTCCTGGGATGACATGGTCGGCGACGATCGAGTGCGCCATTGCGCCGGCTGCAACAAGGACGTGTTCAACCTGTCGGCGCTGACTCGCGACGAGGCCGAGGCACTCGTGCGTGAACGCGTCGGCAACTTGTGCGCGCGCTACTACCGGCGGGCGGACGGCACGATCATCACGAGTGACTGCGCGGTCGGTATCTCGCGCCGGCGCAAGCGCCGCGTCATGGCCGCGGGCATCGCTGCGTTGCTCGCCGGTGCCGGTGGCTTGGCGTTCGCACTCTCGCGCCGCACCCGGCTGGAGACGGTCGCAGCGAGCGATGCGTTTCCGCCCGTGCAACTGGACTTCGTCCTGGCGCAACCAGCGCCTCCGCCCGTGCCGTCGACCGAGATGAGCCTTGGCGCGGTCGCGGTCCCCGAGCTTCACGAGGTCAAAGGCAAGATCAGGGTCAAGTGATGGCGCTAGACCGGCTCGCGGGCTCGTGCGTGCAATCGGCATGAGCTTTCGCGACGACCTCGACGCCCTCGCCGCTCGCCACGTCGCGCTCACTACCGACGTCGCCGAGCGTGCACGCGAGCTCGCCGAGACCAAGGCGCTACTCGACGAGGCGGCCGCCCGGGCGAACCGGCCGATCCTCGACTCGATCCGGGTCGCGACGCCGTGTAAGGCATCGTGGGACGACATGGTCGGCGACGACCGCGTCCGCCATTGCGCCGGCTGCGACAAAGACGTGTTCAACCTGTCGGCGATGACCCGCGACGAGGCCGAAGCACTCATCCGCGAGCGGCTCGGCAACCTATGTGGCCGTTACTACCGGCGCGCCGACGGCACGATCATCACGAGCGACTGCACCGTCGGCATCGCACAACGCCGCCGCCGTCGCGTCATGGCCGCCGGCCTCGCCGCCGTGCTCGCGGGCGCGGGTGGGCTCGCACTCGTGCTGTCGCGGCGCACGCAGTCCGGTGGCGGTGCGGCGATCGCGACCGAAGTCGACGAGCCGACCCAGATCCAGAGCCAGACCGTGGGGCACGAGGACGCTCCACCGGTCGCGCGCCGCATCGATCCGGTCGTGGTGCCGCCTCTGCAGGCCATGCCGATCCAAGGCGACATCAGCCTCGGCGCAATGGAGCTCAGCGAGTAACTCCCGGAGGGCGACCGGCCTGGTACGGTTGCAGACGGTGAGAGTCTGCGCGACGTGTACCGCCGAGGCTGACGACAGCGCCCGGTATTGTCCAGAGTGTGGCGGCGGGCTGTCTGATCCTGCGCTGGTCGTGGCGAGCGCGGCGAAGTCGCGCGATCTGATCGGCACTGAAATCGACGCGCGGTTCGAGATCGAATCCGAGCTCGGCGGCGGGGCGTTCGCGAAGGTCTACCGCGGCCGACAGCGCGGGCTCGATCGCCGGGTCGCACTCAAGATCCCGACCCACGAGATCGCCGCCGATCCGATCATGGCGAAGCGGTTCGCGCGCGAGGCGCGCTCGGCGGCGCGCATCGACCACCCCGGCGTCGTCGCGATCTACGC
>CAZDGY010000299.1:0-7390 GCA_964504685.1 uncultured Kofleriaceae bacterium
AGATCACGCTGGTCGCGACCCAGCCGCCGACGTCGTGGAATCGCTACGCACCGAAGGAGTACGGGTTCTACGGCAACGTCAACCCGCACCACGATCACCCGCGCTGGAGCCAAGCGACCGAGCAGCGGATCGGTGACCTCGGCCGGCGGATGACGTTGATGTTCAACGGCTACGGCGACCAGGTCGCGAGCCTCTACAGCGGGATGAACCTCGATGTCGACTTCTAGCGCCGCGCCGGCCGCGCCCTCGTTCGGCAAGCTGATCGACACCCACTTCGCGAAGTGGCTGATGATCGTCAACGGCCTCGTCCCGGCCGCGCTGCTCGTGTGGGACGCCGAGCGCCATCAACTCGGCGTCAACGAGGTCAACTTTGCGATTCACACGACCGGCTTCGTCGGCCTGGTGTGCTTGATGTTGTCGCTCGCGATCACGCCGGTGCGCAAGCTCACCGGTTGGAACGGCTTGATCGCGGTGCGCCGCAACCTCGGCGTGCTCGGGTTCTTCTACATCGCGCTCCACTTCGCGATCTTCTTCTGGTGGGATCGCGAGGGCAGCGTCAGCTCCACCGTCGACGAGATCATCAAGCGCGAGTATTTGTGGTACGGGTTCGGCGCGCTGGTCGCGATGATCCCGCTCGTGATCACGTCGACCGACGGCTGGGTGACCCGGCTCGGCGCGAAGCGTTGGAAGCTGCTGCACAAGCTCGCGTATCCGATCGCGATCGCCGGCGTCATCCACTACTACGAGCTCGTCAAGTCGGACACGACGCGGCCCGAGGCATTCGCGTACGTACTAACCGCGCTGCTCGCGTATCGCGTCGCCGTACATTACGTCGACGTGCGCAAGCAGCTTGCCGCGACCCACGCGAAGCTACTCGCCGCGAAGGCCAGCGGCGCCACCAAAAAGAAGTTCTGGCGGGGCGAGCTGAAGATCGCGCGAATCTTCGACGAGACCCCCGACGTCAAGACGATCCGATTCGTTACACCCGACGGCGGACCGTTGCCGTTCGAGCACATCGCCGGTCAGTACATCAACCTCCAGCTCACGATCGACGGCAAGCGCGTCAATCGCTCGTACACGATGTCGTCATCGCCGACCCGCAACACCTACGTCGAGATCTCGGTGAAGAAGGCGACGAACGGCTACGGCTCCAAGCACGTCCACGAGACGTTTACCGAAGGCCAGCTCGTCAAGGTCGCTGCACCATCAGGCAAGTTCTACTTCGCGGGCAGCGAAGCGTCGCGCGTCGTGCTCGTCGCCGGCGGCATCGGCATCACGCCGATGATGTCGGTCGTGCGCAGCCTCACCGATCGCGGCTGGGCCGGCGACATGTACTTGCTGTTCTCGGTGCGCACGCGGCAGGACATCGTGTTCCGAGAAGAGCTCGACTACTTGCAGAAGCGCTACGCGAACCTCCGCGTGTGCGTGACGCTGACCAAGGAGACCGATCCGGCGTGGACCGGCGCGCGCGGCAACATCACGAAGCAGCTGATCAGCGACTTCGTGCCCGACCTCGAGCATGGCCCGGTCATGCTGTGCGGCCCGGATCCGATGATGACCGCGATGCGCAAGCTGTTCGTCGAGCTCGGCGTGCCCGATGCCGAGATCCATCAAGAGGCGTTCGTGTCACCGCCGACGCCGGCCGCTGCCGATCCCGACGCCGATGGCGCCGCGATGGTCGACGCAGTCGCGGCGATGACCGGCGAGGCCGGCGATGGCGCACCATCGAACGTCACGTTCAAGCGCGAGGGCACGACCGCCGAGATCACGCCCGAGCTGACCTTGCTCGAGTGCGCCGAGGAAGCCGGCGTCGAGATTCCGTTCGAGTGCCGGTCCGGGATCTGCGGCCAGTGCAAGACCAAGCTGCTGTCCGGCCGCGTGCGGATGGAAGTGCAAGACGCGCTGAGCGCGGCCGATAAGTCACGCGGCCTGGTCCTCGCGTGCCAAGCGCACGCGGTTGGCGATATTGTCGTAGACGCGTGACCGAGACCGATCGAACCGCACTGCCATTCGGCAGCGCTGCTGGCCGGGCGCAGGTCCCGGCGATCGATCTGGTGATCGTCGGTGGCGGCCCAGCCGGGCTGACCACCGCGCTGCACGTCCACGCCGTGGCACCGCATGCGCGGATCGTGGTGCTCGAAGCTGAAACCTATCCGCGCGAGAAGATCTGCGCCGGCGGTATCGGCGCGCGAGGCCTGACGATCCTCGGCGAGCTCGGCGTCGAGCTCGACTGCCCGATGGTCAACATCGACGCGCTCGCGGTCCGGGTCGGCAACGAGACGATCGTGACGCGCGAGCGCGACCTCGGCGTCGTGGTCCGTCGCATCGAATTCGATCACTCGCTCGCCCGCGCCGCGATCGGGCGCGGCATCGCGGTTCGAGATGGCTGCGCGGTCACCGCGATCACCATCGACGACGCCGGCGCGACCGTCGAGACTGCCCTCGGCGATGCTTATCGCGCGCGCGCGATCGTCGGTGCCGACGGCGTCGCCGGCATCGTCCGCCGAGCGTGCGGTTTTCCGCGCGGAGCGCTGCGCGCGCAGGTGATCGAGCTCGACACCGAGATGGTCGCGATCGACCAGCCGCGCGACACGCTCGCGTTCGACTTCACACTACGCGACTTACGCGGCTACGCCTGGGACTTCCCGACGTTCGTCGCGGGGGAAGCGAAGATGTGTCGCGGCACGTACGCCTTGCTCGACGGCGGCGAGCGTGGCGCGACCCCGCGCGCTGCGATCGAGCGTTACCTCGCGGCTCGCGGGCTCGACGTCGCGAGCTATCGCCTCAAACAATTCGCCGAGCGCGGATTCGAGCCCGGCGCGGCGATCTCGGCGCCGCGGGTGTTGCTCGTCGGCGAAGCCGCGGGGATCGATATCGCGACCGGCGAAGGCATCGCGCAGGCGATCGAATACGGCAAAGCCGCCGGCGGCTACCTCGCGCGAGCGCTCGAGCGCGACGATTTCGGCTTTGCGAATTGGCGCGACTACATCGAGCGCCGCCATGTCGGCTGGCAGCTGCGGATTCGCCACGCGTGCTACCGCGCGTTCTACGGCGCGCACCGCAATGCGGTCGAGCGGCTGATGCCGCGGATCGGCAAGCTGTTCCGGGTCGGCGTTCAAGACTTCGCCGGCAAGCCGCTCTCCAAGCTCGCGATCGCGCACGGCGCCGGTCAATTCCTCGCGGCGCTCGCGCGCGAGGGGATGCGCGCGTGATCCGAACGGCAGCGTCAGCTCAGGTCGCGACGATCGACCGTGCGATGGCCAACGCGGTCGCCGCGTCCGCTTCCTCATCGAAGTAGATCGACGCCTGCAGGTGACCTTCGTCTCGGATCACGATCGCGGTGACCGTCTTGACCCCATCGTCGACCAGCCGGTACGTGAGCCGCGTAACACCGCCGGCGGTGTCCTCCCGCACGTCGCTGGCGTCGGGCGACATGACGCCCTTGGTGCTGGCGAGGCGGGCAGCCTGCGATGTGCCCGGATCGTTGTTGAAGGCTGCGATCCAGAGCGTGATGCCAGGACGCCACAGCACGAGCGATCCGTCTTCGATCCGCCGTGCGAACGGAGCGGGCAACGTGAGCGCCCACGACCGGGTCAACGCGTGCTTGCCTTCGACGATCGGGAAGCCGGGTGGCGGCCAATTCCCCGCCGGCGGTCGCGCATCGTTCTGCTTTGCGTCTTGCGGCCAGACCGTTCCGTTGCAGGGCTCGAGGTCGCCTACGTTCCGCGGGCGTTCGAACGCGGAGCCTGGCCGCGCCTGTAGAAACGGGATGATGTCCGGATCGTAGTTCGCGATCGTGTTGACGTCGTAGACCTCGAAGTTGCCGGGGTCGTCCATATAGGCCTGCGACTCGGTGCCCGACGTGAACACCCAGCCGCTGTCGCCTGGACGCGACGAGGCCTCGCGCGTCATGTACGCGACGCGCGACCCGCCGACGGTGATCTTGTCGGATGCGATGCAGCCGCCGAGCCCCGACACCAGCTTGCGGATCTGTCCCGGCTTCAGCTTGAACTGTTTGCTCTTCGCCACGACGCCGTCCTATCACACTGTCGCGGCGGTCAGTTCGTGACCAGGCCCCACCACAGCGAGACCGTCACGTTGTTGACCTTCGACACCACGACGAGCTCGCTGCCGCCGCCCGCGCCGTCTTTCAGGCGCTTGATCGTCAGGTGAATACGATCGCCGTCGTTGCCGGTCGTCTTGTCGAGCGTGAACGACAGCTCCGCAGGCATCATCTGGACGACCACCGCGACGTCATCGACGCCGACCGTCCAATCAGCGGTCGGAGCGTCGCTGAACAAGTCGAGATCGACCGTCGCCGAGCTGCCGTTCGAGATCTGAATGCCGCGGGTCGTCGCCGAGCCGCCGGGATAGTCGAGCTGCACGTCGGCGAAGTTCGGCGCCGCGGTGACGTAGGGTTGAGCGAGCGCTGGCACGCACGGGTCATGGCCGGCTGCGGCCGACGCGTTCGACCAGCTGCGCTGCACGACGTACGTGCCGATCAACGGCTGAAACGCCGCCGCGACGTATTCGCACATGTCGCCGACCTCGCCGCCGGGCGCGAAATCCCAGATCAGATCGTCGGAGTCGACACCCGCCCAGCCCGGCGCGGTCCCCGGATGTGGATCGGTCGCCGCCTCGATCAGCTCGTGGCTGAGCGCCGGCGAGATCGCATTGATCGGCACGCCGGTCGTCGGACAACGCGGTAGTAGCGCGTAGACGATGCGGCTCTGGTTCGTCTCGCTGTGGTAGCCGCCGAAAGTCTTGCAGCTGACGTCCGAGCCGGCGGTCAGCGTCACGCCAGACGGGAGGAATACGACGTACACCGTATTCGGATCGGGTGCGGGCCAGCCGAGCTGACCGCGGGCATGCATCGGCCCGGTCTCGAGTGGCCCGGCGTGGGCTTCGAGCAACGCCTGCAGCTCGTCGTCGGTCGTGGGCGGCGGCTCGGGCGACACGATGCTCGGCAGCACGGTCGGATCGCCGACGCCGTATTCGCTGCCGACCGCGTGCCAGTAGTCCGACCCCGGAATGGCGCGCAAGAACGCTTCGAGCTGAGCCTGCATATCGTCATCGCCGGTGAAAAAGATCGGCACGATCTCGGGCGCCGCGAGGACCGGGCCGCCGTTCGATCCCATCTGCGGCGCGCTCGGGTGGGTCGGCGTCCCGGGCGCATCGGGCGGCGGATTGCTATCGCCACAGGCGGCGAGCGTGCACGCGAGCCCGAACAGCGACAACGTCAGGCGCGGCACACCGAGAGCATGCCATCGAGCGATTGCCCGCGGTGTGGGGAATGGCACGGCGCTGGCGCTATTCGAGCGTCGCGTCCATCAACATCAAGAACCCGCCGTTCATGTCGCCGGTATCGGTCCAGGTGATGGACAGCGTCTGATCGGTCGCCGCCGCGTTGTAGACGATCGTGAACTCTACGTGGTACGGGTTCGAGCTGCCGAACGTGTTGTTCGTGTAGTCGGGCGCCGATGCGTCGGACAGCGACACCACCATCGTTCCGGTCGAGCCATGGCCGCCGCAATAGACGTGCAGGGTCTGGGACGTCGTACCCGCCGGAACCGTGAACGCGAGCGCGTCGGGGAACGTCACGCCGGTGCCCGTTGCGGTCCGCGACGCGTTCGCATCCGGTGTGCCGCCGCTCCACGACGCCGAAACGGTGATGTTGTTGATCTGGTACTGCGTGACTCCGGCCTTCGCGACATCGCTGATCTTGTTCCCGCCGGCCTTGTCATCGAAGCTGGTGCCGCTGGTGTAGCCCCAGTGCGCCCAGTCGGTCGTGCCTTCCGCGGACAGATCGAGATCGCTATCGGGCACGAGCGTCGCGGTCACCGCAAGCGAGCCAGCGACCGGCGGCGCATCTTTGTAGACCTTCGCGTCTTCGTATTGCTTCGCGTCGAGAAAGACCTTCGCATCGGAGCCGCCGCCCTGCGTGCTGCCGTCGATTTCCTGCGACGCCGGCACCGGTGCGTTGAACGAGCACGCTCCGAGTAACGCGACCACGACGAAACCGCGCATGAGCAACGGTAACACGCGGGTCGCCGCGCCCTCGGCTCAAAATCGCGGTGCGGGTTAAGTCACGCTCGGCATTAGAGAACAGGGGACGCGGAACCGAGAACGAGAATTGTTCGTTAGTTCAACGAGTCGTCGGACGCGGTCAAGAACTTCGCGATCACCGTCTTGCGGCCCGCGGCCGGAAAATCGACGATCACCTTGGTGTCCTTGCCTTCGCCGGTCGTCGCGATCACCCGGCCGACGCCGAGCTGCGGGTGGCTGACCTGGTCTCCGCTGCGAAACGCCGAGCGCGACGGTGCATCGTCATCGACGCGAAACACCGGCTCGTCGTTGTCTGGCCGGCGCTGATCGAACTCGTCGCCACCGCCGCGCCCCGACGAGCGCGGTGAGCGCCGCCGGCCGGCCCAATCGCCATCGATGATCACCGGACCGCGCGGCCCGATCGTCTTCGGGCGCGTCGGCTCGGCGAGCACACCGGGCGGCAGATCATCGAGAAACCGCGACGGCCCTTGCAGCCGGATCTCGCCCCACACCCGCCGGGTCCGCGCGTGACTGATCACCAGCTTCTCTCGCGCGCGCGTGATCGCGACGTACGCGAGCCGGCGCTCCTCCTCGAGCTGGCTGTCTTCGCTCTGGCCTTCGCGCTCGCGCAGCGAGGGGAACAGCCCGTCCTCGACGCCGGTGATGAACACGATCGGCCATTCGAGGCCCTTCGCGATGTGGATCGTCATCAACACGACCGACTCGGCAGGCGCCACCTGGTCGGCCGGCGCGGACAACGCGATCCGCTCGAGGAACCCGTCGATCGACTGCGGCTGATCGCTCTCGTCGTCGAAGTCGGACGCGAGCGTGACGAGCTCGGCGAGGTTGTCGAGCCGATCGCGCGACTCCGAGCTGTCGTCGGCTTCGAGCTTCGCGCGCAAGCCGCTACGATCCACGACCTGGATGATCGTCTCGGCGACCGAGGCGCCCTGTGCGATCACGTCGCCCAAGCCATCGATCAGCTCGACGAACGCCTTGAGCTTCTTGCGCGGAGCCGGCCCTAGCCCCGCGATGTCGCCGCGCGCGGCCAGTCGGGTCGCATCGAGCAAGCTGCCGGTGCCGGCGCGCGATGCGGCGCGCAAGCGATCGACCGTAGTGTCGCCGATGCCTCGCGCCGGGACGTTGACGACGCGCTCGAGCGCCGAGTCCGCTGCTGGGTTGCCGAGCAAGCGCAGATACGCGACGACGTCTTTGACCTCTTTGCGCTCGAAGAACGATTGCGCGCCGACGACCTTCGCCGGGATCCGCGCCGCTCGCAGATGCTCCTCGAGCACGCGCGATTGCGCGTTCGTGCGGTACAGGATCGCGAAGTCCTTTGGCGAGT
>CAZDGY010000300.1:0-7384 GCA_964504685.1 uncultured Kofleriaceae bacterium
CTTCGATGCGATGCCGGCCGACGCCATCAAGCTGCGATCCGCGATCGTGCCGCTCGCGATCGCCATCGTCATCACGAGCTCGCTCGTCGCGCAGATCGCGACGGTCACCGCGGCGACGATCCGGTGCTTGCCAAACGTGACGAACGCGATACCGAGCACGTCGATCACGACTGCGCCGGAAAATGGCCCGAAGTAGAAGATGATCGTGCGCACACCGATCACCGACGCCAGCCAGCACACCGCGGCGAGCCGCTCGCGATAGCGATCGGACTGCGACGTCAGCCACAGCAACGCGAGATTCGACAGCGACACCACGACCGCGCCGATCCAGAACGCGAGCCGCACGACGTGATCGCCGCCGAGCACGAACGACAAGCAGATCGCCGCGATTGGCCCGACCGCGCCGAACAAATGGAACGCATGGAGTCGCGGCTCGGCGTCCGGTCCGACCGCCGGCGACGCCGATGACGACTGCGACGGCGACGACTGCGACGAAGACGATTGCGATGCGGGCGTACCGGTGGTGTGCGAGCGCGTACCGTGCGCGATCGCATGCGGTGTCTCGGCCTCCGTGCCGCTGGAGGCCGTGCCCTCGCCGGTCAGGACCGCCGTCGCGTCCGCGTCCGCGTCCGGATCCACCACCCCTACGAGCGTATCAGGCTTCCGACTGCGGGCTCCGCCGTTCGCGCGACGGCAAACAGCCCCGGCGCTACCCGTCTAGCCCGACATAGATGTGCTGGACGTCGTCGTCGTCGTCGACCTCCGCGAGAAACTGTTCGACTTCCGAGCGCGCCGCAGGGTCGGACACCTTGATCGGGTTCTTCGGTCGCCAGCCGAGCCGCATCGTCGCGACCGTCCACTCGCGAGCGGACAGCGACTTCGTGACCGCGTCGAGGTCGCCGGTCTCGGTGTAGAACCGAAATCCGCCCTCGCCGTCGGGCTCGAAGTCCTGCGCGCCCGCTTCGATCGCGGCTTCCTCCGGATCTGCGCCGGCGGGTGGCGTCGCATCGACGATGCCGACGTGGGTGAAGTCCCATGCGACCGCGCTGAGCTGGCCGTTGCGGAAGTGATGGCGAATGTTGACCGAGGTCCGCTTGTTGTTGTCGGTCAGGCACTCGACGATCACCGGCACGCGGTGCGGCCCGAAGCCCTCGTAGACCACGGTCTCGTAGTTGGTCGGCTCATCGAGTAGACCGGCGCCCTTCTTGATCGCGCGCTCGAGCGTGTCGCGCGGCATCGACGCTTTCTTCGCGGCTTCGACCGCAGCGCGTAACCGCGCATTCGCCGCCGGATCGGCACCCGCCTTCGCAGCGATGATGATCTCCTTGGCGAGCTTCGAGAACACCTTGCCCTTCGCGGCGGAGCTGGCGAGCCGACCCGCGTGCTTCCATTGTGCGCCCATGGCCGGCTTGTAACGTTGTACGTTGCCGCCATGCAAGGCCGACGCGTCCTCGTCACTGGTGCTACCGGCGCGCTCGGCGCCGGCGTCGTCGCGAAGTTGTTGGCCGACGGCGCCGAGGTCTACGCGCCGATGATCGAAGCCGAATTGCCGGCGCATTTGCCGTGGCGCGCTGACCCCCGCGTGCATGCGATCCCGAAGACGTCCCTCGACGACGAAGCGCAAGTCGGCAAGCTCTACGACGTGCCCGAGCTGTGGGCCGCGATTCATCTCGTCGGTGGCTTCGCGATGGCGCCGATCACGTCGACGTCGCTCGCCGACTTCGAGAAACAGTGGCGGCTCAACCTCGTGACGTGCTTCCTCGGCTGTCGCGAAGCGGTGCGCGCGATGCAACGCGGCAAGGCGGGTGGCCGGATCGTCAACGTCGCGGCGCGGCCGGTCGTGGCGCCGGTCGGCGGCATGCTCGCGTACACCACCGCGAAGGCGGGCGTCGCGGCGCTGACCCAGGGCCTCGCCGCCGAGGTGCTCGGCGATCGCATCTTGGTGAACGCGGTGATGCCGTCGATCATCGACTCGGGGGCGAATCGCGCCGCGATGCCGAACGCCGATTTCGCGAGCTGGCCGAAGCCGGCCGAGATCGCCGAGACGATCGCGTACCTCGTGTCGCCCGCGAACGCGCTGACGTCGGGTGCGCTCGTGCCGGTGTTCGGGCGCGCGTAACGCCGTGACGTCTGCGCTGGTGCCGGCGAGCGCGAGCGCGGCGATCGAGCGCTGCGATCGCGCGTCGCTGGTGTTCGATCTCGAAACGATTGCGAGCACGGTGCGCCGGGTCGCCGAGCTCGCGCATGCACACGGCATTCGCGTGTTGTTCGCCGCGAAGTCGTTTCCGCACCCGGCGGTGCGAGCGGTCGCGGCGCAACATCTCGACGGTTTCGACGTCGCCTCGCCGGCGGAGCTCGTCGATTGCGCGGCGCTCGCTCAGATGATTTCGATCGCCGATCCATCGGGCGCCGCGATCGCGACAGCGGGCGGCACGCGCGGCCGGCTGATCGTCAGCTGCGATACCGTCGAGCACGTACGAGCCGCTCCGGCGCACGCGGCGATCGCGATCCGGCTGTCGGCGTCGCTGACCGAGCGCGACCCGGCGATCGGTTCGGTGCTCGAAGGCAACGGCCATCACCGCTCGCGGTTCGGGCTCGATGTCGATCCGGCGCGTCGGCGCGCTGCGGTCGGCGAGCTCGCGCGCGCGGCGGCCGGGCGGCCGATCGGGGTGCACGTCCATCACGGTCCGATCATCGCGGCGTCGGCCGAGCGTTTCGTCGCGACCGCGCAGGCCGCGCTCGCCGCCGTCGATGTCGCGCCCGCGTTTCTCAACCTCGGTGGCGCGTGGCATGGCATCGCCGATCTCGGCGCGGCGTTCGCGACGGTGCGCGCGGCGGTGCCCGCCGACATCGAGCTCGTGATCGAGCCTGGCCGGCTGTTCGCTGCCGGCGCCGGCTTCGCGGTCGGCCGAGTCACGGTCGCGCGTGCGCTCGACGATCGCGAGCTGCGAGGCTTGGACCTATCGCGGATCTGTCACCTGCGATGGAGCCCGATCGAGCTGGTCGCGCGCGCACCCGCTCCGGGCGAAGGCCGCGCGGTGCTCTACACCGGACCGACCTGCTTCGAAGAGGATGCGCTCGGCGAGTGGACGGTCGCTCCTGCGGTCGCGGCGGAATCGCGCGCGGTGTTTCGCGGCGTCACCGGCTATGCGCTCGCGTGGAATGTCGGCTTCGCGGGTGTCCGGCCGGCGGACGTCGTCGTGGCCTAGAAGGCGGCCGGCGATGTTGCCGCCGCTCTCATCGACGCGAATCCAAACCTGGGCGAAATACGGCAGGCTGGCCGACACGCGCGAGAACTTTCCGTCACTCTCGATCATCGCGGTCCCGATCACATCCCGGCGGGCGGCTTCTCTTCGGCCGGTGCCTCGGGCACGACCGGCTCACCAGTGGTGCCCGCGGGCGCGACGTCCGAGCGGTCGACCCGCAGGCTGTCGGTCGAGCGCGGCATCGCATCGGCACGGCGCGGCGGGAACGTCAGCGCGAACGTGAAGTACAAGGTGTTGCGTAGGTACGAGGGAATCAACAGCGCTGCGCGCGAGTCGCCGTTCTGCGCCAGCAGCTCGTAGCGCAAGCCGTAGGTCTGGTTGGTCTCGGGCGAGTACGTCACGCCGAAGTCGAAGTGGGTCACGTAGAACGTACCGTCGTTCGCACTCGTGTTCGCGTCGAGCAGCTCGGTGCGATCGAAGCCGATCGAGCCGAGCATGTTCACTTTCGGTGCACCGGTGTGCGACTTGCCGAGCCAACTCAGCGGCAGCGCGAGCTGAGCGAGCGCGAGGTCATCCTGGGTGTTCTGCGCGATCAGGAGATTCGGCGCGACGGTCTGGCGCACCTGCACGGTCGCGCGGCCCCAGGTGTCGGAATACGCGAGCAGCACGCCGCCGGCGGGCAACACCGTCGCGTGCTGCGGGGCGGTCGTGTCGATCGTGTGCAACGGCTCGATCATCACGGCGCCAGCGTCGAGGTTCATGCTCCAGTGGCGGCCAAAGTCGCGACGCCAGATCGCCCGCGCGCGGGGATCGATCTGCTCGGCGAGCTGAACCGGCCCAACGACGCCCGTCATGATCGTCTGCTGGTCGAGCCGGAGATAAGACCCGCCGAGCTCGAGCGCGAGCGAGTCGCGGTCGAACGTGTGCTCGATCGAGCCTAGCACCCCGACTTCCGCCGAATCGATCTTGTCGTTCATCGCATCGGTGGTATCGACGACATGGCCGTAGACCGTCTCGGACAGCCTCGACTTCTGGGTCACCTCGTACGATGCCGTTTCGCTGACGTCGGCCTGGCGGACGGTCTCTTGACCGGCTGGCTGGACCATGACGCCGGTCTGGTCGGGCGAGGTTCGCGCGGCCAGGGCGCTGAGCTTGCCGGTGCTGGCGTCGACCAGCGTCGTGACCTGCGACCGCGGTCCAGGCGTCCAGAACGCCCGCCACGCCCCGCGGACCTGCAACGACGGCTGGTCGTTGTGCAGGACGTACTCCAGGACCTCCGCCTCGGCGGTCAGCTCTTGGATTAGCCTGGGGCCCTCGCTCGCGAGCAGGACGCCGGGCCGGACGTCAAAGAACACGTCGGCTTCGCGGTCGCCGTCGCTCGGCGCCGCCAGCGCGTTGTCAGTCGTCGCCACGCTCCCGTTGGCAGTCGCGTGGAACGTGGTATCAGCGCGAGCGTACGAGGCAGCCAACGCGATGACGCTTCCAAACGCAACCGCGGGCAGGGGCCGGCGCACCGCTTTTCTTGTAGCACGTGCCGCCAATGTCCAAAGGTCACGCTAGCGGTTGACAGCCCTCGCTGGCGCCGTGCTTAGAATCTGTAGAAGGCATCTTACAAATGCGCAGTGATCCTCCCGAAGAGCTCCCATCCCTGTTTGCTGCTGCCCCGCGCAAAGTCGAGCGTGAAGAGGACG
The DNA here is from genome assembly GCA_964504685.1 of uncultured Kofleriaceae bacterium. Lineage (GTDB taxonomy): Bacteria > Myxococcota_A > Polyangia > Haliangiales > Haliangiaceae > JABFXX01. The sequence goes on from CAZDGY010000300.1 coordinate 4,898, forward strand.
AAGAAGACGCGGGCGATGAGGACGACGATGACGATGAGGACGAAGACGACGACGACGTTGGCGGAGCCGACGACGAGGACGACGACGAGGACGAGCCGGATGACGAAGACGACGGCGCCGACAAGGTAGCCGACGAGGGCTGGACGCCCGCGACACCCGCCGACGACGAATGGGTCGAGGGCGAGGAGAAGCCCGAAGAAAAGGACAAGGACGAAGACGAGGAAGAGGACGACGCCGACGTCGGTGGTTGGCGTGAGGGCACCGCGCGTCCGCCGTGGGCCGGCGAAGAAGAAGAGGACGACGAGGACGAGGACGAAGACGACGACGAGGACGACGAAGACGACGACGATGAAGACGAAGACGATGAGGATGAAGAGGAAGAAGTAGCCGCTCGCCCCCCCGCGCGCGCGATCATTCGCGACGACGGCGACGACGACGACGAAGCGCCGGCGAAAGCAGATGACGACGACGAGGAAGAGGAGCGCGACGAGCGCCCGCCGCGCGGCCCGATTCCGCCGCGCCCGGCCAAGCCGTTGCCGATGGGCAAGCAGCCGATCGTGGTCCCCGCCAAACCGGGCACCACGCCCGCCAAGCCGCTGATCCCGGTCGCCAAGACACCAGTCGCGCCCCCGCCAGCCGTGAAACCGCCGACCCCGCCACCGCCGGCGCCTGCGAAGCCGACCACGCCGCCGCCTGTTGCGAAGCAGCCACCCGCGAAGCCCGCGGCGAAACCGGCTGCCAAACCGGCCGCCAAGCCCGCTGCAAAGTCGGCCGCCAAGGTCGTCGTGAAGAAGCCCGCGGCGAAGCCAGCCGCGAAGAAGCCCGCGAAAAAGAAGTAGCGCCCGATCTCGCGTACTTGCGAAATCGTTCCGTAGCGCTGCGACTTTCCGCTAGGGTCGCGGCGTCTGGTGGTCAGAGCCACGAACGATGAGCGACGCGAACCATGCCTGGGACGAGCTGTCGGAGTTGCTCGCGCCGATCCACGACGACGTGCAGTTGTTCGCACGTCGGATCGCGCGGTCGAATGCCGAGGGCGACGACGTGTTCCAGGAAGCCGTGCTGCGGGCCGCCCGCAAGCTCGGATCGCTTCGCGATCGGTCGCGCTTCAAGTCTTGGATGTTCAGCGTAGTCGCGTCGGTGCACCGCACGCGCTATCGCCGATCGTTCTGGACGCGGTGGATCAGTGACGAAGTCGCGCCCGATCCCGTCGGTGACGACGGATCGCGATGGGCCGATGATCGAGCGAGCGCGAGTCGTGCGACCGCGGCGCTCGCGACCCTGTCACCACCGCAACGCGAAGCGATCGTGCTGTTCGAGCTCCACGGTAACTCGATCGACGAGATCGCCGAGATCCAAGAGACCTCGGTGTCGTCGGTGAAATCGCGCCTCGTGCGAGGTCGCGATCGGCTGCGCGAATACTACGTGCAGCTAGGAGAACCGGCATCCCGTACCGACCTCACCGAGGAGGTGTGCCGTGGATAACCGCCTGTCCGAAGATCTCGCCGCTCTTGGCGAACGCTCGCAGCATCAGCTGCGACCGCTGGCAGCCACACGCGCATACGTCCTCTCCGCTCAGGAGAATTCGAAGATGCGCTTTTTCAAGAATCGTCCAGTGCTCGCCGTACTGCTGTTGGCCGCTCTCGTCGGGGTCGCCAGTGGCGCCGCGTACGCGGTCGACCGTGTGTTCCTGCAAGTCGATCCCGACGAGACCGCGCCGCAGATCCAGCTAGACGTCTCGACTCAGCTGCAGAACGCCGGCGTCAATGCCGACGTCCACGCCGACAAGTCCGACGGCAAGGTCGAGGTGCGCATCGCGACGAGCGACCCGTCGTTGCCCGATCGGCTTGACGTCAGCGCACTTGGTGGCGCCGAAGTTCAGCGCGATGCCGGACAACTGAGGATCGAAGCGCACACCGCGCTCGATAGCGGCCAGATCGCGCAGCTTACGAGTGCCGGATCGAGTAGCGACGTGCTCGCCGCCCTCGCGATCGCGGAAGCCAAGGGCGACACCGGTCCGCTCACGGCTGCGTTCGCCGGCCACGGCTTCCACGATGTGACGATCAGCGTAGCCGGTACGTCGGTGACGGTGACCATCACCGCGCCGCCGCGATAGCCCTAGAGCTCGCCTTTGAGCCTGAGGAACAGCGGCAGCACGACCATCGCGAAGAGCAGACTGATCGCGAGAACGATCACGGCATCGCGCACCGTCATCGAGATCCGTAGCTCGGGTCGATGGTGGCGCACCGCCGAGTACCACGCACCGACGATGCCGAACATGATCCACAACGATGGGTGATACGTGAACGATAGCGTGTTGATCTGAAACGCGATGCCGACGAGCGCGGCTAGCAACGCCATGCCCCACGCGCGCGCCGGCTCCGTTCCTGGGACGGACTCGAGCTCGCGGTTACCGACGATCAGGATCTTGATCGATAGGTAGAGCATCGCGATGAACAGGAACAGGCCGGGCAAGCCGAGCTCGGCGAG
>CAZDGY010000301.1:0-223 GCA_964504685.1 uncultured Kofleriaceae bacterium
AGGCTCCGAGCTGTGCGAGCCACGAACGAGCACGAACGCGACCAGCGCGAGCACCGCGACGCCGCCGGCAGCAAACCACTTGCGGCCACCACCGCGCCGCGCCGTCACGATGTCGATCCGCCGTGCGGTGCCATTCGGCGCCACCGCCGAAATCTGGCGAGTTGACCGCGCAGGCGACCGGTTGCTCCGCGAAGACCCTGAACCAGTTGTGTCGGCATAGGAG
>CAZDGY010000301.1:233-7369 GCA_964504685.1 uncultured Kofleriaceae bacterium
GTCGAGCTCGTTGTGATCCGGATAGAGCTCGTGGAGCCACGACGAGACCGCCTTCGCAGAAGACGGAAATGGCCCGTTCGCGAACGCGATCAGTTGATCGTGGATCTCGGCAGCGCTCGGGCGCCGCATCGGGTCCGGCTCCATCGCCGCGAGGATGATGCCCTCGAGCTTTACCGGGAAGGCGCTGTCGACCTCGCTCGGCTTGCGGAACGCGCCGGCTGCGCGCGCCGCGAACAGCTCACCTTCGGTGTTGCCGCGAAACGGGCGAAATCCGACGGTCGCTTCGTAGAGACAAACGCCGAGCGCGTAGACGTCGGCGCGATGGTCGACCGACTCCGCGCGAAGCTGCTCCGGCGCCATGTACGCGACCTTGCCCTTGACCGATCCGGCGCCGGTCAGGGACGCATTGCCGATCGCCTTCGCGACGCCGAAGTCGAACACCTTCGCGATGCCATCGAGCGCGATGATGATGTTGTGTGGGCTGATATCGCGATGAACGATGCCGAGCCGTTGGCCGTACGCGTCGCACGCGTTGTGCGCGTAGTCCAGACCGGCAGCGACCCCGGCGAGCAGATACGCGAAGTGGGCGTGCGGGCGAGTGCGCCGGCCGTCGAGCCGTTGCAGCACGCTCGACAGCGTCGGTCCGTGGACGTACTCCATCGCGATGTACGGCAGCCCATCGATCGCGTCGATCTCGAAGATCTGAACGAGGTTCGCGTGGTTGAGCGAAGAGGCCACCCTCGCTTCATCGAGGAACATGTCCACGAAGCCGCGATCGGTGATGTCGGGCCGGATTCGTTTGACCACGACCGGCTTGTCGAACCCGCCGATCCCGCGCAGGCGCGCCAGGCAGACCTCCGCCATCCCGCCCACGCCGAGCTGCCGGACGACCTGGTATTTCCCCAGCGTTTGGTCGCTCATAGCCGTACTACCCACATTAACACGGCAACTAAGCCGGTTTCCGAATCGATTCATTTGCTGTCGCACACGTGTCGCGGCCAGGCCGCATCTGGTCGGGATTCCCGGCGCGCGCTAGCTTGGGGACGCAGTGCTCCGGCTGGCTAAGGTCAACAAGTACTACCAGGTCGGCACGCATAGCCTTCACGTGCTGCGCGATCTCGAGTTCGAGGTCGCCGATGGCGAGTTCGTCTCGATCATGGGCGCATCGGGCTCGGGCAAATCGACCCTGCTCAACATCCTGGGCATCCTCGACGACTACGATTCCGGCGAGTACTGGCTCGGCGACACGCTGATCCGAAACCTCACGGAGACCAAGGCCGCGGAGTACCGCAACAAGTTCATTGGCTTCGTGTTCCAGTCGTTCAACCTGCTGCCGTTCAAGACCGCGGTCGAGAACGTCGCGCTGCCGCTGTATTACCAAGGCGTCACGCGGCGCAAGCGCAACCAGATAGCGCTGACCTACCTCGAGCGCGTTGGCCTGCGCGACTGGGCCGATCACACGCCGGCCGAGATGTCCGGTGGCCAGAAGCAACGCGTCGCGATCGCGCGCGCGCTGATCGGCAAGCCGCGGCTGATCCTCGCCGACGAGCCGACCGGCGCACTCGACTCGACCACGAGCGGCCAGATCATGGACCTGCTGTCCGAGATCAATCGCACGGGGATCACGGTGATCGTCGTGACTCACGACGCCGAGGTCGCGGCGCGCACCCAGCGGATCATCCGCTTGCACGACGGCAACATCGTCAAGGACCCGGCGCCCGTGCGCAAAGCGGAAGCGCGCGAGGCCCTGGTCGACACGTGATCAAGCTGATCGTCAGACTGCTGTTTCTCGCGTGGGTGGTGTGGAAGCGCCGCACGATCGTGAACTTCTTCCGCGGGCTGTGGTTGTTCATCGAATCGCTGTTCTCGGTCGACCGCTGGATGGAGGTGTTCGACACGCTCCGCCGCAACAAGCTGCGCACGTTCCTGACCGCGGTCTCGGTCGGCTGGGGCATCTTCATCATGGTCGTGCTGCTCGGCCTCGGCCACGGCTTCGACAAAGGCCTGCGCTACAGCTTCCGGCGCGAGGCGACGAACGGCATCTGGATCGCGGCGAACCAGACCTCGATCCCGTACGGCGGCTACAACGTCGGCCGCAAGATCATGTTCGACAACCGCGACTACGACGCGGCCAAGACGGTCAAAGGCGTCGAGCACCTCGCCGGCCAGTACTTCATCAGCGGCGGCCAGTTCGGCGGTGGCGACATGAAGACCCAGCGCGGCACGCGGTCGAACACATTCCAGATCAACGCGGTCCATCCGGCGGCGTACTACCTCGCCGGCATCGCGATCGACGAAGGGCGATTCCTGACCGACGCCGACATCACGCAAAAGCGCAAAGCCGCGGTGATCGGCCGACCGGTGCGCGACTTTCTGTTCGCGAACCCCGATGGCAAGAGTCCGCCGTCCGATCCGGTCGGCGAATGGATCGTGGTCGCGGGCGTGCCGTTTCAGGTCGTCGGCGTGTTCTCGATGGACGGCAGCGCCGAGGAGGAGCGCCAGATCTTCATCCCGGTATCGACCGCTCAGCTCGCGTTCAACGGGGTCGATCACCTCGGCCAGCTCGAGCTCACGGTCGGCGAGGCGAGCGCCTCCGAAGCGAAACAGATCTCGAAGGAGATCGTCGCCCAGCTATCGGCCCGCCACAACTTCTCTCCCGACGATCCGCTCGCGGCGCGCGTCCACGACAACGTCGAGGGCCACGAGCGGTTCGCGAACTTGTTCCTCATCATCTCGATCTTCGTCGTGTTGATCGGCGGCGGTACGCTCGCGGCGGGCGTCGTCGGCGTCTCGAACATCATGATGATCGCGGTCAAGGAGCGCACGAAGGAGATCGGCGTGCGCAAAGCGCTCGGCGCGACTCCGCTCTCGATCATCGTGCTGATCACGCAAGAGGCGGTGTTCATCACCGCGATCGCCGGCCTACTCGGGCTCGGTGCTGGCGTTGGCGTGCTCGGCCTACTCGACAACGCGCACGTCAGCGACATGGTGAAGGATCCGTCGATCGATCTCGGCGTCGGCATCGCCGCGACGATCGGCCTGATCCTCGCGGGCGCGCTCGCCGGCTACTTCCCCGCGCGCGCGGCCGCCCGCGTTAACCCGATCCACACGCTGCGAGATCAATAGATGTTCGATCTCGATAACTGGCAGGAAATCGCCGCCGTCTTGAAGGCGAACAAGCTGCGCACGTTCCTCACCGCGTTCGGCGTGTTCTGGGGAATCTTCATGCTGATGGTCATGCTCGGCTTCGGCTCGTCGATGCAGACCGCGACGCGTCGCCAGATGAAGGGCATGGCGACGAATCTATTGTTCATCTGGGGCATGCCGACGACCAAGGCGTTCGACGGCCTGCCCCCCGGCCGGTTCGTCCAGTTCAAGACCGACGACATCGAGCTGATTCGCGGCCTGCCCGGCGTCGAGTGGGTCGCGCCGCGCATCCAGCTCGGCGGCTGGATGAACAACTTCAACGTCAGCTACGAGGGCAAGACCGGCAGCTTCAACGTGTTCGGCGACTATCCCGACCTTCGCCACATCGTCGCATTTCAGTATCAAGGCGGCCGGTTCATCAACGAGCGCGACATCGCCGAGAATCGCAAGGTCGCGGTGATCGGCGACGCCGTGCGCAACGAGCTCATCCCCGCCGACGTCGAGCCGATCGGCAAGTACATCAAGCTGTCCGGCGTGTACTTCCAGGTCGTCGGCGTGACGAGCTCGCTCGGCCAAGGTCAGCGCGGGGATCGCGACGCGCACACCGTGTTCGTGCCGTTCACGACGATGAAATCGGCGTTTCACACCGGCGACAACGTCGGGTTCTTCGCGATGACCGCGAAGCCCGGCGTCGATGGACCCGAGCTCGAGCGCCAGGTGCGCGCCGCACTCTATCGCCAGCACCGCGTCGATCCGAGCGACGAGCTCGCGATCGGATCGTTCAACCTGTTCGTGTTCTTCGACAAGCTCGAGACCGTGTTCTCGGTGCTGTATTGGCTGTCGTGGGTGGTCGGCGGCTCGACGCTCGCGGCGGGCGCGATCGGCGTGATGAACATCATGCTGATCACCGTGCGCGAACGAACGAAGGAGTTCGGCGTACGCAAAGCGCTCGGCGCAAAGCCGTCAACCGTGATCGCGATGGTGGTCAAAGAGACGATCACGTTGACCGCACTCGCGGGCCTGATCGGCATCACGTTCGGCACGTTCGTGTTGTGGGCCGCCGGCAAGGGGCTCGAGAAAGCGCCGAATGCGCCGTTCGGCCCACCCGAGCTCGCGTTTTCGACCGTGCTATGGGCGGTCGGTGTTTTGGTGGCGGCGGGCGCGTTGGCAGGTATTCTGCCCGCGGCGAACGCCGCAGCGATCAAGCCCGTGGAAGCGTTGCGAGCGGAGTAATGCGATGAAGGCAAAATCTGTCGGTTGGGTCGTCGTCTTGTGTGTCGTCGTCGGGGCGATCGCCCTGGCGTTCGTGACGCTCTATCAGAAGTCACAGGCCAAACCGGTCGAGTTTCAGACCGAGACCGGCGAGACGATCGACATCGTCAAGAAGACGGTGGCGACCGGATCGATCGTGCCGCGTCAGTCGGTCGACGTGAAGCCGAAGGTCACCGGCGTGTTGTCCGAGCTCTACGTCGAGGCGGGCAAGAAGGTGACGAAGGGTGACCCGCTCGGCAAGATCCAGATCATCCCGGACGCGCAGAGCATGAACTCGGCGGAGTCGCAGGTCCGCAGCTCGCAGATCTCGCTCGACAACGCGAAGCGCGAGCTCGATCGTGAAGAGAACCTCTTCAAGCAAGGCGTCGTCCCCGAAGCCGAGCTTTACAAGTATCGCACTGACTACGCGCTCGCGAAGCAGCAGCTCGAGCTCGCGAGCTCGAGCCTCCAGCTCGTGCGCGAAGGCGCGACGCGCGCCGCAGGCAAGGAGAACACGTTGATCGTCACCGCGACCGTCGACGGCAAAGTGATCGACGTCCCGGTCAAGGTCGGCTACTCGGTGATCCAGGCGAACAACTTCAACCCCGGCACGACGATCGCGACGATCGCGAACATGACCGACATGATCTTCGATGGCAACATCGACGAGGGCGAGGTCGCAAAGATCGAGCCCGGGATGTCGCTGCGGATCAAGATCGGCGCGCTCGAGAAAGAACAATTCGACGGCACGCTCGAGTACATCGCGCCGCAGGGCAAAGAGGTAAACGGCGCGATTCAGTTCGAGATCAAAGCGCACGTGACGCTGCGCCCGGATGTGTCAGTGCGCGCCGGCTACAGCGCGAACGCCGACATCGTGCTCGACGAGAAGAAGCAGGTGTTCGCGATCCGCGAGGCGCTCGTCCAGTACGATAACGACGGCAAGGCGTTCGTCGAGATCGAGACCACGCCGCAGACGTTCGTCAGAAAAGACGTCCAGCTCGGGCTGTCCGACGGCATCAAAGTCGAGGTGCTCTCTGGGGTGTCCAAGGGCGACAAGCTCAAGATTCCCGAAAACGCCGGCCCGGCGAACGCCGGCTCCGGATCCGGAAGCGGATCGAGCGCGAGCGCTCGCCCCAAGCCGCCTCCGGCCGCGCGCCCTAAGTGACGCGACGGTGACACGCACGCGGCCTCCCGACGACGGCCGGCCACCGACGCGGAAGATGTCAGCGGGATCGTGCACGTGCACGTGCACGTGCACGTGACACGTCCACGATTCTGGGCACGTGCTAGCGTGACGATCGATGGCTGGCCGCAGCAGGCTCGGGGCGATCGATGCCGGATCCAACGCGATCCGCGTCGTGATTGCCGAGCTCGGCCCGACCGAGCTCGTCCGGGTCGAAGCCGAGCGCGTGCCGATCCGGCTCGGTCACAACGCGTTCACGCGCGGCGAGCTCGACGCCGAGACGATCGATCAAGCCGTCGCGGCGTTCGTGCGGTTCCGCGAGCGGTTCGATAGCGTCGGCGTCACGATGTATCGCGCGGTCGCGACCAGCGCGGTCCGCAACGCGAGCAACCGCGACGTGCTGCTGCACCGGCTCTATCACGAGGCCGGGATCGAGCTCGAAGTCATCGAGGGCGAAGAGGAAGCTCGCCTCGTCCGCAAAGCCGTGATCCAAGCGATGGGCGCGCAGGCGACCGCACCGCGCGCGATCCTCGACCTCGGCGGCGGCAGCCTCGAGGTCAGCTTGCGCCAAGGCTCGGCGTGGCGCGGTTACTCGCTGCCGGTGGGCACGGTGCGCCTGCTCGAGACGTTCGGGCTCGACGGCGCGATCGGCGAGGCCGAAGCCGGCATGGTGCGGCGTTACGCCGCGACGCTCATGCATACGCTGCCGCGCGTCGCCGGTGCCAACCTCGGCGGTTTTGCCGCTGCGACCGGCGGCAATGCGGATGCGCTCGCGAAGCTGTTTGGCGACGGCAACCCGGCGACGCCGAGCTTCGACCTCGCCGAGCTCGAGAAGGGCCTGCCGGCGATCGTCGGCGCCACGGTCGACGAGCGGATGGCGAAGTTCGGCATCAAGCGCGACCGCGCCGAGGTGTTGGGCATCGCCGCGCTCGTATTCGCGACCGTCGCGCGCCAACTCGGGCTGTCGAAGCTGATCGCACCGGGCGTCGGCGTCCGCGAAGGCGTGCTGATCGAGCTCGCAGAAACCGCGCGTGAAGAGCAGGCGAAGGCGGAAGGCGCGCACGACAAAGCGTTACTCACCGCGGCGCGCAGCTTCGCGAACCGCGTCGACCACGACACGACGCACGGCGAGCACGTTCGCCAGCTCGCGCGCACGTTGTTTCATCAGCTGCGCGATGTTCACGGCATCCCCGACGATCGCGGCGTGTTGCTCGAAGTCGCCGCGCTGCTCCACGATGTCGGCGAAGTCGTGAATCAACGCGGCCATCACAAGCACAGCGAGTACATGATCCGGTGGGGCCGGATCCCAGGTCTCGACGAGACCGGCCGCGAGATGATCGCGTTGATGGCGCGCTGCCATCGCAAGGACGCGAGCCGGGTCAAACAGATCGTCAACGACTCGGCGCTGCCGAAAGAGCTGCGCGGCCAGCTGCGCAAGATGACCGCCCTACTCCGGGTCGCGGACAGCCTCGACACGCAACATCGCTCGCGGGTCGAGCAAGTCGTGTGCACGCGGATGGGCAACGCGATCATGCTCGACCTCGTGGTCCGCGAC
>CAZDGY010000302.1:0-7357 GCA_964504685.1 uncultured Kofleriaceae bacterium
TGCGCGCTCGAGGATTTGATAGAGAGCGACCGCGTCGTCGACCTGCTCGCGACCACCAGCGAGCTCGGCCTGACCGCCCTTGCGACGCGCGACCGCGAGCTTCTTCTGCGCGACGAGCAGATAGCGCATGCGCTCGCTGTCTCGTCGCGTGACGTGAAGCTGCGAGATCAATGGATGCGATAGCTCGTGGATCGCGCTCTGCAGCTCGCCCCCGCGCAGGTCGTCGCTCAAGAACGGAGCGAGCAACGCGCCGAACGCGACCGCATTCGATGGATCGCGCCCCTCGGCGATCGCTAGATCGATCTGCGCGAGCGCGGCCCACGCGAGCTCTCTGCGCTTCGCGAGATCGCCAGAGCCAGCGATGAACTTGAGCTTCACCAGCGCCGCATGAGCGGGACGCGCCGGCGGCTCGTCGGCCCACACGCGATGCCAGGCTTGTTCTTCGTCGTCGAGATCGTCGCCTTCGAGCTCGGCGGCGCTCGGCGCATCTGCACCATCGGGCTCCGCGCTCGGCTCGGCGGCGGGGTCGTCGGGATCGCGATCAGCTGGATCGTCCTCGTCGTATTCGATTCGCGCGATCGTAGACCGCGGCACCGCGGACTCGGTGGGTGGCGCCTTCGTCGGCGCGCCCGGACCTTCGAGCAGGCCGGCCAGGTACGGCGACAGCACGGCGAGCACGCCGGTCTCGACCATCAGCTCGAACGAGCGCCGGGCGGCACCTCCGCGCAGCAAGCGGTGCATCTCTTCGAGCAGGCGAGGCGGTGCGCACTTGCTGATCTCGCTGCGCCACCGGAGCAGCGCGCGCCACGTCGCCGGCTCGAACCCGAAGTCCAAGCGCGCGGCGAACTTGATCGCGCGCAGCATGCGCACCGGATCCTCTTGGAACCGAATGTCAGGGTCGCCGATCGTGCGCACGAGCTTCGCCTCGAGATCGGCGAGGCCAGCGACGTGATCGATGACTTCTTCCTTCTCGACGTCGTAGAACAGGCCGTTGATCGTGAAGTCGCGCCGGCGAGCGTCCTCGACCTCGGTGCCGAAGACGTTGTCGCGGCGAATGAGCAGATCGTGATCTTCTTCGTCGCGCGGATTGGCGCGGAACGTCGCGGTCTCGATGATCTTCGAGCCGAAGAACACGTGCGCGAGTCGGAACCGCCGGCCGATGATCCGCGAGTTGCGAAACGTCGCCTTGATCTCGTTCGGGGTGGCACTCGTCGCGACGTCGAAGTCCTTCGGGGTCCTACCGACGAGCAGGTCGCGAACACATCCACCTACTAGGTAGGTCTTGTGGCCTGCTCGGGTGAGCTTACGGACCACGCGATCGGCATCGGCATCGATCGCTCCGCGATCCAGTGACGGCATACTAACGAAATGGTGCGTACCACGCGGACGAAACACCGAGCAAGTACGCAGAGCTATTGAGCTGTTGGGATTTCTCGCATCAAGTACCCGAGTGATCACTCGCTGCGGGACCATTTTGACCGAATCGTAGTTTCGTAGCCGTGTCGAAAACCTCCGTTTCCGCGATCGTCGACTTCGATCGGATTCCGATCGCGGGAGCGATCGTCGAGCTCGATGGAACGGTCGCCGCGGTCAACCAAGCGTTCGCGCGGCTGTGCGGCAGACCGGCGGCCCGCATCGTCGATCGCAAAGTCTGGGAGCTCGCGCCGCAGCTCGAGATGCAGTGGAATCAAGTCGTCGATGCGGCGCGCGATCGCGGCTCGCATGCGGACGAGCTCGTGTTCGATACGCCCGACGGGCCGCGCGCGGTCGAGTATGTCGCATGGGTGCGCGACGCCGGTCGCACGGTCGTCGTCGGGTTCGCGATCGACATCACCCGCCACAAACGCGCGAACGATGCGGCACGCGCGCGCGCCGATGTCGATTCGAAGCAGCGGCTCGAGAGCCTCGGCCTGGTCGCCGGTGGCATCGCTCACGACTTCAACAACCAGCTCGTCAGCGTGCTCGCCGAGGCGAGCGCGGTACGCGAAGACCCTGCGCTCAGCGACGCCACGCGCGAAGCGTTGCGCCGGATCGAAGCCGCTGCGAAGCGGATGACCCAGCTGACTCGCCAGCTGCTCGCGTACGCCGGGCGCGGTCACTTCGCTACGACGAAGCTCGATCCCGACCTCCTGATCGCCGATGTGAAAGAACCGCTGTCGCGCATCGTGCGCGACGATGCGACGCTCGTCGTTGCGCCGGAAGCGGGCTCGGTGACGATCGAAGCCGACCCCGGCCTCATGCGTCAGGTCGTGACCAGCCTCGTCGCGAACGCATCCGACGCGTTGCGGCCGGGCGGCAAGGTCGCGGTGCGGACACGGCTCGTCGCTCGCGACGGCGCTACGTGGTGGCAGCTCGAGGTCGAGGACGACGGGATCGGCATGGATGCCGACGTCCTCACGAAGATCTTCGATCCGTTCTTTTCGACGAAACCGGATCGCCACGGCCTCGGCCTGTCCGCGGTCCACGGCATCGTCCGCCGGCTCGGCGGCGACATCGAGGTCGACTCGACGCCGGGCCAAGGCGCGCGGTTCCGCGTTCGCCTGCGCGTCGTCCCCGGTGCACCGCCGCGGCGCCGGTCGACGAGCAAGCAGATCGTCAAGCGCGCGTCGCTCGCCGGCACCCGCGTGTTGCTCGCCGATGACGAGCCGTCGGTGCGCGCGACCGTTCGGCGGTTGCTCGAGCGCCGTGGCGCGACCGTAGTGCTCGCGAATGACGGCGGTGAGGCTGAAGCGCGGCTGCGCGAAGGCTCGTTCGGCTTGGTCGTGCTCGACGTGATGATGCCGGTTCGCAACGGCTACGAAGTCCTCACGATCGCGCGCCAGACTCAGCCCGCCGCCGCGATCGTGCTGATGTCCGGCTACACCGAAGGCCGGCGCGGGTTTGGCGGCGAGGACGAGCCCGACGCGTTCCTCGAGAAACCGTTCACCGTGAAGACGCTCGATCAGACGATCGACGACGTGCTAGTGAAGCGTTAACCTCGCGGCATGAACCACTGGTCGATCGCATTGCTCGTCGCCGCGTGTAGCGTCGCGGCCGCAGACGCACCGCCCGGCACCGCAATCCCGGGCGATCCCGCGCACGTTCACATGCCGAAGGTGCGCGGCATGATCCGCAAAGACGCCGAGGCGACGATCCGCGCCGCCGGAATCTCAGGCGAGATTCGGGTCGAGGCGCTGACCCCCGAGGGGGAGGCCACCTGGAAGGTGTGCAACCAGACGCCGAGTGAAGGCCAGGTCGTGCCGCTGAAGTGGGACGTGACGATCGGGTTCTGCCACGACCGGCCGACCGCCGAGGATCGTCGGCCGAAGCTCGAAGGTATGCCGGTCGAGGACGCGAAGAAGAAGATGCGCGAGCTCGGCTACAAGGGAAAGATCGAGGTTCAGAACATTACGTCGGACGTGCCCAAGGACTGCAAGCCGCAGACGGTTTGCTACATGGATCCGTTGCGCTGGTACCTCGACATGGACGAGGAAAACTTCACGACTCGGATCATGGCGATCATGCCCGTGAAGATCAAACTGCCAGACTAGACGCAGTCCTCAGGGCGGAATCTGGATCGTGATCGGCACGACGTAGCCGGCGCCCTTCGATCGGATCGAGAGATCGACCGAAGAGCCACGCGCACGCGTCGTCACATACAGCCGAGCAGCTTCCACATCGTCGCCCTCCGCCGAGTGACCTGCGACGGTTACGACTTGATCACCGACGAGGATGCCTGCGGTCGCCGCCGGCCCGCCTTCATCGACCGAGGTGAACACGAGCGAGCCAGTCGCGACCGACAGCTGTGCGCCGAGCGTGTGGTCGACCCGTGACGCACCGACCTCGATCACGCCGAGCTCGATCGTCTTGTCGCGGTCGAGCTCCGGCAACCAGCGCTCCGCTTCGAATCGGCGCGAGCCGACCGTGGTGTCGCACTGGATCAGTCCTGGATACGGGGCGACGTTCGTGAACGCAAAGGCGCCCGCCGCATCGGTGACCACGGTGGCGTGTCCGGCGCTGCACGAGAGCCCCGCGATCGCCGCACCGCCGAGAAATGCCCGAGCGACGCCTTTGACTGTCACCCCTCGCACGGCGGTGAGCGTCTTATGAACGGTCTGGCCCGCCATGACCTCGACCAGCGTACGCGCGAAACCGTTCGTCCCCTTCACCGTCACCGAGTAGCGACCGGCCCCGAGATCGCCGGCGGTGAATGACCCGATGCGACAATCGAGCGGAGAGAATCGGCTCAAGCCGCCGGAAAACATCGGTTGGATCTCTGCTTCGCAGCGGTCGCCGAATCCATCGGTCTTGATGTCCATCGCGCTCGGCGCCGGCAGCACGACATCGATCGCGGTGTCGGTCGTGACGCTCTTGCGCTCGAGCAGTAGCGTCGTGGCGACGAACTGCAGGTCGTAGCTGCCCTCCATCAGCCCGGTCGCGACGAACTTGCCGTGCGCGTCGGTCTGGATCGACTGGCCTGCGACCTCGACGGTGACCGACGCCGGCTGATGATCCGCCGCGTGAACCGTGCCGCGAATGGTTCGTCCCATGCGCGCCGGCACGACGATCCGAACTGGCAGCGCGGTATCGCCTCGTTGAGCGACGACGGTGCGACTGGTGTCGAGCTGCTTGTTCCAGGGAAAATGCGCGATGGCCTCGACCTCGCCCTCGGTGACCGCGAACCTGGCGTGGCCGGTTGCGCCGGTAAAGCGAGCAAGCTCGAGCCCGGCCCCCAGAACCCTCACCATTGTCTCCGAGATCGGATGGCCGTCTCGATCGACGACCTCGACATCGAGCAGCGGCGTCGCTTCGAGCGCGATGTCGATGGCGGCGAGATGCTCGCCGATCCCGACGGTCACTGCGCGCGGCACCGACCGCCGGCCAGTCGCGCGATCGAACGCCGCGATCATGTGCACCCCGGGCGTGATGCCGCGCAGGCGATAGGTGCCGTCGCTGTCGGCATCGGCAAACGGACCGCCCTGCGCGAACGCCTGCCCGGTCGCGACTGGCACGCCGTGAAACGTGACGCGGCCGCTGATCTCGGCTTGGTCGACCACGGTCAGCGCGAGCTCGACCGGCGCGGTGCCCGGATCGACGAACACGGCAGGGTCGAGATCGTAGCCGGCGACAACGATCTCGAGCTTGTCGGTCGCCGCGTCGAACGCGAACCGCCCGGCGCCGTCGGTGCGCACGGGTTGCTCGAGCTTGACCAACCACGATTGCCGGGTCGCGACGCCGACTTCGGCGTTCGGCAACGGCTTGCCGTAGAGCTTCACGCTGCCGGTGATCCGGCGGGTGTGTGCATCGTCGCTGCCTGCATCGGTCGCCAACACCGGCGCCGCTGCTGCGCGATCGAGATGCGGCTCGCTCGAACCCGTCGCGACCTCCGGTGATGGCGCACGCCGCACATCGAGCCACAGCGCGACCCCAGCTGCGGCGAGCCCGAGCGCGCCGGCGAACAACAGCGCGACTTGACGCCGCGACCCGCTCATCCGCTCGTGGCCGCGGTGTGACCGGCTCGTCGATGGATCACGAGCAACGCGATCGCCGCACCGAGCCCGCCGATCGCAGCGATCGGGATCAGCCACGCACCAGCGCCGTAGCCGATCAGATCCTTGCCGAGATCATCGTTCGCTTCCGCGATCGCCATGCTGCAGCCGACGTGAATCGCGATGCCGGCTGCGGCGGAGACCACCGCCATCGCGAGCGCGGCGATCAACCGGCTGCGGCGAAACCGATCGCGGACGAGGTCAGCGCCGACGACGAGTGCCATTGCGACGTGCAAGGCGATAAACGTCCACAACGAGATCGCGAGCACGCGCGCGAGCGTCTTGGCGTCGCTGTCGCTGACGTCATCCAGGCTCGTCATGGCGGAGCTCGCGTCGTCGATCGCGCCGTGCAACTTGCCGCCGACGCGCGGCATTAGTTCGGCGGCAACGGCAGTTCCCAGCTTCTTGCCCGAGCTCGCTTTGTAGCCGGCGACCAAGCGGCGAATGAACTCGCTGTTCGTGTTCGCGCGATAGATCGACAGCGAAGTCCGCTTCGCGAGCGGATTGCCGCCGACGCGTACTTCGAGCGCCGGCAAGAACATGCCGATCGCGGCGGCGACCGCGCAGACGACGAAGATCCACGCAGCGACCCGCACGCCGCTATCTTGCGGTGGCGCCCGCCGCCGAGCAACGCCGATCGGTTACAGTAAATCGGGATGGACGAGCGACGAACCCAGCAGGGCATCGGCGTGCCGACCGAGCCGGACCCTGCTGGCGCGCCATCGCCCGAGCTTGCGACCGCGGTCGTCGTGCCGGTGACGACGGCGGGCGACACGTTCACCGGCAGCTTCCTCGGCGTGTCGGTGCGCCGCGCGTATCGCCTCGACATCAAACCGCACGAAGTGCTGCCGAACGAGCGCGCGCACTTGCTCTCGCAGGCGAGCCACATCCGCGATCCGGATCAGCAGGCGTTCCTCGCGTGGCGGCGCTCGGTGCTGTTGTTCGTCGCGATCTTGTTCGTGCCGCTGTCGGTGTCGCGGTTCATCGAAGCGTTCGATGGCCGGGCGCTGCCGACCGCCGCGCGCGCGTTCACGCTGTTCCCGGCGATCACCGAGGCGCTGTTCTGTGTCGTCGCGTTCGATCAGCTGCGCAATTGGGCGCAGTGGAAGCGCCAGCGCCGCGTGCTGTTCGTCGCGTGGCTGCTGTATTTCATCGCGCCGTTCGCGGTGTACCTCTATCCGTTCCGCACCGCGTTCGATAGCTGGGGCGATCTCGTCAACGCCGCCGAGGTCGGCAACGTCCACCTCGGGATCACGCGCGCGCAGGCGCACATGATCGTCGGGCTCGCGTACGGCGTGCAGGCGCTGCTCGCGCTCGGGCCCAAGGTGATCTCGCTCATGCCGGGCCTGATCCGCGCGTCGATCGTGACGAAGCTGTTGTTCCCGGGCACGACCGCGCCGGGCTGGCTGATGATGATCGCGGCGCCGTTCTACGCGCTGTTCGCGTACATCATCGTGCTCGTCCCGTATCAGGTCACGGGCAGCTGGTTCTTCGTCGCCGGCAACGGCGGCCTCTTGATCGCGCAGATCTTCATCGCAGTCTCGGGCCGCCGGCTGACCGTGCCGCTCACCCACGCCGAATCGCACGAGCGGGTCCACAAGACCTGGATGATGTACATCGGGATCTTGGTGATCTCGATGGTGTTCATGGTCTACGGCCTCGTCGACTTCATCAAGGCGCTCAACCTCGGGCCGTGGCGCGTGGTGTCGAGCGTGCTCAGCATCATCTCGAACGTGTTGCTCGATACGCTGATCGGCACCGACGCGATCGTCGCGGCGATGGCGCACTTCCGGCGCAAGGCCGTGCCGGATCCGCAGCACGAGCTGCTG
>CAZDGY010000303.1:0-7335 GCA_964504685.1 uncultured Kofleriaceae bacterium
CAGCTTGCCGGTGGTGATCACCTCCAACGTGCCGGCGACATCAATCGTTTCGAATCCTGGCAACCCTACGATAGGCTCGCTCCGGGGCATGGACGCTCCTCATCTTGCTAGGGAGAGATTCCTCTCCCGGGTGCGTCCTGCCCCCCTTTTTGATCAAGAGCCCGATGTCCGAGATGTCGCTGCTCGACACAGCCGAACCGCACCAGACGCCGTCGAGCAACTGGTCAACAGCAGCACATCAGCAACGGGGAAGGTATGCTGCTTCGACGGCGATGCAACCGGCGGCGGGATACTTACGAGCCGTTCGCTTGGTTCGCGACAGCGTGCCCGACTTCAAGGTCTATCCATTCGCAATTCCTTCCATCCAGTCGCTCGACGAGCTCGAGCTCGACGCGAAGGTCACCTTTCTCATCGGCGAGAATGGCTCTGGCAAGTCCACGCTGATCGAGGCGATTGCGGTCCTCGCCGGCTTCAACGCCGAGGGCGGCTCGAAGTACTTCCGGTTCAGCACGCGAGGCTCGGAGTCGTGCCTCCACCAGTTCATGCGGCCCGTCCGCGGCCATCGCCGACCGCGCGACGGCTTCTTCCTGCGTGCGGAGAGTTACTTCAATGTCGCCACCGAGGTCGAGCAACTTGGCGTCGGCCACTACTACGGCAACGTGTCGCTTCACGAGCAGTCGCACGGCGAATCCTTTCTCGCCCTCGCCACGCATCGCTTCTATGGCGACGGCCTTTACATCCTCGACGAGCCGGAAGCGGCGCTGTCACCCCAGCGCCAGCTCACGCTCCTGTCGATCATCCATGATCTCGTCGAGCAGCGTGCCTCGCAGCTCGTCATCGCCACGCACTCACCGATCCTCATGGCGTACCCGAAGGCGCTGATCTACCGCCTCGCACCCAGCGGGATCGAGCGCGTCGCGTACGAGGACACCGAGCACTACAGGATCACGCGCGACTTCTTGAGCTCACCCGAGCGCTTCTTCAAGGGGCTGTTCCGGCGATCAGAGCGCGACGTGATCGACGAGTAACCCGGGCTCTACTTGCACTCCGGCGGCGGCGCCACGATCTCGTGGCCGCCACTCGCGACGTCGACGAGGGCGACCGAACCGTCGGCGCGCGCGATCGCGACGTGGCCGTCCCGCGTCAGCGTGGTCTGCACGGCTGACACCGCCAGCTTGCGCGATGGCGGCGGGCCGAACACGTCGACGAGCTTCGTGCGGTTGCCGAGCTTGTCGCGAACGTCGAGGCTCTCGCCGAATGCGGTCGCGACTGCGATGGCGCCGTCGGCGAGCGCGAGCGGCGGCACACGCGGTACAGCGCCGAGGTCTGCGATCTTCGCGCCCTTGGTATCGAACACGCGCATCTCGGCTTTGTCGCCGGCGTGCATCTCGACGTAGATCCGCTCGCCGTAGAACCAGATCCCGTCGAACGACCAGCCTTCGCAATCGACGCAGGCCCGCCACGACTTGACCGTGCCGCGCTTGCCGCCCTTGCCATCGAACAGCGTGACCGTGTCGCTGTTCACCGCTGCGATCAGCGAGCGGTCCGCGTTCGCGAGCGCGTACGTGTCGTCGAACGTGTCGACCGGACCGGGAGGAACCACGAAATCGCGGCAGTCCTTGCCGTCCGCGCCGCACACGTTGACGGTCATGCCGACGGTGACGCCGGGGATCGGTGTGCGATGAAACCCCGGGTACGACGTGCGCTTGGCAGCCGGCATCCACGCCGGGGACTTCGCGTCGACGTCGAGCGTGAAGCACGAGTCCGGCTTCTGCCAGCACAGCCGTAGGGTGTGCGCGTCGATTCGCTCCATGATCTCGATCGACGCGTGGTGGCCGTAGCAAGCGGGCGGCTTGGCCGACGCCGGCGCGCAGACCGACGTGACGACCGCGAGTGCGGCGAGCGCGCGCTTCATTTTGCACATAGCGGTGGGAGGTAGCGGCTCTGCTGCTTCGTCACCAGGTCGTAGGCGACGATGCCGCTCGCCGCGTCGCCGCGTGCGGTGAGGAACAGCTGCTTGTCGGTCGTGCGGAACGAGACGGACGAGCCGCGGGTCGAATCGGTTACGCCCGGGCCGCGCAGCGAGATCGGCGCGCGCAGCTTGCCGGTCTTACCGCTCGCGACGATGAACGCGTCGCCGTCTTCGCGCGGGAACGCCCAGTCGCCGCCGGCCAGCTCGATCGGATCGCCGATGATCGCGGGAGCGATGATCGCGAGCTGCTTGCCGGTCGCGCCGTCGAACAAGCGGACCTCGTCCGAGACCGGCGAGCTCGCCTCGTAGATCGCGAGGTTACCGTCGACGAACGCGCCCCCTCGGATGACGTTCCCGTCGGGATCGTACTTGGATTTCCACGGCGGAATCGTCACGACGAGGCGCCGGGTCGCGCCGTCGTAGACGTAGACCGAGCTGCCTTGGCCGAGGATCGCGACGCGCGCGCGGTCGGGCGTCTGCAGGGTCTCGAGATTGCCAAAGGTCCACGCCCCGGGCAGATCGATGTCGCGGCAGTCGGTCCCGTCCGGCGCGCACACGTGGATGTTGGCGGTGGTCCTGGGCTCCGCGGCTTTCACCGGCTGCGAGGTGTCGGCGGGCAGCGGCGCGTGATGGGCCCACTGGCGCGCGGCGATGTCGAAGGCCCAGCAGCCACCGGCGTCGAAGCACAGCACGATCGCCTTGTCGGTGGCCTCGGTGCGAGACGCCGAGTCGTCCCGACCGAGACAATCGGCGGCGTGCGCTACTGCGCCGGCGCATGCGAGCACGCAGACCGCGATGAAAGCCTTCATCGGCCAAGCATAATCGCGTTAGGGGTTCGCCCGCATCCCGGCGTAACGAACGAGGTCACCCGGCGATTTCATTCGCGCCATGCGCCGCCTCACTGTTGCCTCAACGTATGCGCCACGCCCTTCATCGGCCACCTCGTCCCGTCAGGGCCGCGCGATCATTCGAATCTCACGCGCACACACACTGACCTCGTCACGCGCACCGGCGCGAAGGTCATCGCATGGCCACGCGATCGCCGCAGCCGACCCATCGGGCCACTACGGACAAATCGGATGCCGCAGCTCCGCGTAATACTGGAACCGGCGTGCGCGGACTCCCCGCAGGCCAGCGGAGCCGCTAGCGTCGCGGTGACGCGCGCATCGGTCGCTGTGGTATCGACGTCGGGCCTCGTCGGGATCTCGTGGGCGAGTGAGCTCATGGGGCCAGCGATCGCAAGGCGTATGCCGGCGCGAACGCAGTTACATCGGCTGATTCACGTGAGCGTCGACGACATCCGCTGACGGCTTGCGGCGGCCGTGTTCGCGCTGCAACCGGTCCACAGCCGTGCGACGATGGTGGCTGATGCCGAAGCTTGTCGTCGCGTGATCGACCGGACGTACGGCGTTGTCGCGATCCTCGCGCTCGTCGGCTGCGGGCGGATCGGGTTCAGCCCGTCGACGAGCGGCAGTGATAGCGGCGGTACCGGTGGCGTCGACGCAGCCCCAGTCCCCTGCTCCACCGATAGCGATTGCGGCGCGTGCCAGCGCTGCGGCAGCACCGGGTTCTGCGCGAGCGAGCCGATCAATCAAGTGTTCGTCGGCCATCGATCGACGTGCTTCCTTGGCGCGGACGGCAGCCGATGGTGCGCCGGCCAGTACGTCGGGCTTCCCGGCGACGCGAGCCCGCTGTATCCACAACGCATCCCAGGCGAGGACGGCTGGACCTCGCTCTCGCTCGGCTGGGCTTTGAGCTACGGCGTCCGCAACGGCGCACTCGACACGTTCGGCATCGGCGCGACGCCGACTGAGGTCGGCACCGACATCGCGTGGGCGCAGATCGATGTGCAGCTCAACGACGAATGCTTCCGGCGCTCGACCGGCGTGTTGACCTGCGACGCGGCGACGGTCGCGGGGGTGTGGGCCGACATCTCGACCGGCTATCAGTACCAGTGCGGCGTGCAGACCGACGGCTCGCTGTGGTGCTGGGGCATGGACTACAGCAACGCGCTCGGACTCGGCGTCGAGCCCGATGGGACGGTCGTCGCAAACCCCGCGCGCGTCGGGCTCGACAACGACTGGATGGAGGTCCACACCGGCGCGAGTCTGTCGTGCGCGCGCAAGACAGACGGCACGATCTGGTGCTGGGGGGCACCGCAGTTCACCGGGACGAACGAGGTCGATCCGATGGGCGTTCCGACCGAGATCTCGTCGGACACCGATTGGACTTGGCTCGACGTCCGCTGGACCCATGCATGCGCGGGCAAGCCCGGCGGCGGCGCGATGTGCTGGGGCTCCGATGGTAACCTCGACGTGATCCCCGGCGTCGGCGATGCATCTGTGCCGACCGACATCGGCTACACGTTCGATCAGTTCCTCATGGGCGGTCACCACAACTGCGGCGAGAACGGCGGCGCGTGGACGTGCTGGGGGTGGAACATGTACAGCCAGCTCGGCACCGGCGACACGACGAATCGCCCGACGCCCGGCAGCTCGCTATGCGGCCGCTAGGCTCGATCACGGTTGTTACGTGCCGTCGTAGCGAGGAGCGCGCATCATCGGGTGCCGTGCTCGCGTCGCGTCTGTCGTTGATCGCTCTAACCCTCAGCGCCTGCCGACCGGTCGCGCCGGCCGAGGGTCCACCGTTGCCTCCAACCCCGGAGCCGACGCTGCCGGAGCTGCCGGCGAGCGAGGCCGGAAGATGCATCGGACCCGAAGGTGACGTCGACCATTCGCCGGTCTATCGCGAGATCTTGCACTACCAAGACGCGTGGCTCGCGCGCGCGACCGCGCGACGCGGCTGGACCGCGTTGCCGCCGGCGCGGCAGGTGATCGAGGTCGGAAACTCGACGCGACGTGGCTACGATTTCATGATCGACGACGCTCACTTGCGCGCGGTGAAGTCCGGCCTACTGCAAGACGAGCGCGGGCACTTCTGGCTCAAGACGCGCTTGCGCTTCCAGTGCTCGCGCGACGAGCCACGGTTCTACCGAGATGCCGATCTAGGCGTCTTCGAGGTCGAGGACCACGCGCATTGTGTCGTAACCCGCGACGTGAAGCTGTGCGGGGTCTATCTCGAGGGCGGCTGCGGCACAAACCCCGGACCTCAACACGGCGATTCGATCGCGGAGTGGTGGTTCGTCGAGGTGCCGGATGGCGGACATTGGCTCGGGGTCAAAGAGGTCGCGATCACCGACGACGTGCCGGTGTGTGTCCACGCCACGCCCGCCGCGATCACCACGCCGCCGTGATCTTGCCGCGGTCGCAGGACTAGCTACCGGCCGCCGAGCCGTGCGTAGATCGCCGGATGAAAGCCGCGTTGATTTCGATCGCCGTGTTGGCGCTGCCCGGCCTCGCGCTCGCTAGTCCCGAGGACGATGTGGCCGCGCTCGTGGGCGCCACGGTCCAGCACGTCGCCGACGGGCCAACGACGTTCGGCAAGGGAGCGATCGTGATCGGCATCCGCGCCAACGTCTTCAACTACGATACCGGCGAGCGGCTCTCCGGTGCGAACGACGGCAACCCGCTGGACCTCAAGACCCATGGTCGGCTCTGGCCGATGATCATGGACAAGGCGGAGCCCACCGCGAGCAAACGCACGCTCGGCAGGGTGACGGTGGTCGTCGATCCAGCCTCGCACACCGCGTGGTTCCAGGCGCCGCTCGAGGTCGCGCCCGCGAAGGGCGACGCGCACACGTTCCACGTCTCCGGCGTCGCCACCGCCGACGACAAGGGCGCGTGGTCGTTGCGCGTATTTCAGGCCGGCGTCACCCTCGCCGACCGCCAGCTCAAGCACTACGTCGTGCTCGCGCCGTGGGGAATGATGACGTGGGCTACGACGAAAGAACCGCACGACACCGCGGCGCTCGACTGGTTCAAGCACCATTCGTTCGCGAAGAACGCCGCGAGTGGCGTCGTGCTCGCCGGCGGCAGCGCGCCACAGGAGCTGGCGACCGGAACCGCGGCGATCAAGCTCGCGGCCGAATTCGACAAGCTCGACATGCGCGCGATCGACGTCGCGACGACCGGCACGAGCCTCGTCACGATCGGCACGGCACTGTGGCTCAACACCGGGAACGAGCGCGACGGCGAGCTCGAGCTCGGGTTCGCGGCGTACGCGGTCAAAGAAGCCGGCGCGTGGAAGTGGCGCTCGCTCCAGTTCTTCGAGGACCAATTTCCGCGGATCGGTGAGCCCTGACCGGGCCGTGTACGCAGCCGACGCAATAGCGACGTGACCAAGGCATGACGCGCGTCGCGGCGAAGACGCCGTACGTTGTCATCATGCACGACGAATATCTCTCGAAGAGGTCACTCGTGCCTCACGCCACCTACATCCACGAGCTGCGTCCCGAGCTTCCGGCGGAGGCATTCGAGCCGGCGACCTCACGGCTCGCCTTCGTGCCCGCGCATCTCGCAGTCATCGTGATCGCGACGATCGCGATCGCCGCTCACTGGGTCATGTGGCCGCTCGTGCCGCTGCTCTCGCTCGCGATCGGCATCAGCTTCGCGTGCCTGACGTTCGTCGGGCACGAGACCGTGCACGGCGGGATCGTCCGAGGGCACCGCATCCAGCAACTGGTCGGCTGGTTGTGTTTCTTGCCGTTCACGCTGTCGCCCCGACTGTGGGCGGCGTGGCACGACCGCGTCCATCACGCGAACGCGAACCTCGCCGAGGATCCGGACATGTATCCGACGCTCGAGGAGTATCGCGGCAGCAGCAAGATCCGGTTCCTGGTCAACGCGTTCTCGCTCGGCGGCAAGCGCTGGCGCGGAGGACTCAGCCTGATCCTCGGCTTCACCGTCCAGAGCTCTCATCAGCTGATCGATGCGCGACGCTTCTTGAAGCCGCGCGCGTTCAAGCTCGCGCTGGCCGAGACGCTCGCCGGTGTCGCGTTGTGGGCGACGGTCGCGGCGCTCGTCGGGTTCGTGCCGTTCCTGTTCGTATTCGTCCTGCCGTTGGTGATCGCGAACGTGATCGTGATGTCGTTCATCCTGACGAACCACGGGTTGAGCCCGCGGGTCGAGATCAACGATCCACTGGCCAGCGGGCTCAGCGTGACCGCGCCGCGCTGGGTCGAGTGGCTGACGTTGAAGTTCGGTTATCACGTCGAGCACCACTTGTTCCCCGCGATGAGCTCGCGCCATGCGCCGCGCGTGCGCGACGCGCTGCGCCTGCGCTGGCCGAAGCGCTACCAGTCGATGCCGCTACGCACCGCGCTCGCCGAGCTGCATCGCACCGCGCGCGTCTACAAAGACGCGATCACGCTCGTCGATCCGCGCACCGGCCGCGAGTTCGCGACGCTGATGCCGGGCTAGCTCATCGGCTCTTCATCTAAGCTTGCGTGAAGGCGCGGCCGTCGA
>CAZDGY010000304.1:0-7330 GCA_964504685.1 uncultured Kofleriaceae bacterium
TGGCGACCGCATTGTCCGAAGCGCTGTTCGCCGGCGTCGAGGTCAAAGACGGCTTCTACTACGAGTTCTCGTTCAGCGATCTCGCGGGCGATACGACGGGAGCGGTGCTCGCGTTCGCGCTGTCAATGTGGCCGCGACTCGACGAGCTGTTCGACTACCGCGTCCAGTACTTTCCGAGCCAGATGTACATCCGCAAGCTGACCGGTGCGTCGCCGTGCCCGACCGGCAGCTGCTCGAAGTACAACATCGCCGAAGACTATTCCGGCGAGACTTACCTGCTCGCGTTTCATCTCGGCGGCATTCACGCTCTGCGCGACTTGGAGTGCGGCTCGTTTCACTGCGGTACGCTCGCTCGGTTCATCGATCTCACCGCGTCGTTCGATACGCGCAACTACAAGACGAACCCCGATCCGCAGTTCGGCTATGCGCCGCATCAACAGATGGCGCTCGGCATTTCGTTCAACGCGCAAGGGTTCTTCGATTGGTTGCTCGAAGATCGGCCATCGAGGGCCTCGCATCATGCCCGCAAGATCACGCACGCCCTCGGCGAGGTGTTCAACCTGCCGTTCTCGTCGGTGCGGCTGATCAAGCACGACGACACGCCGACCGGCCCGATCACCCGCGACGGCGCGTAACGATAGAGCACGAGCTCGACGCGTTCGTCGCAGCAGGAAACGCGCGCCGCATCTCGACGATTGATCGGTGTATCGTGGTGATGTGGGTCGACTCTTGGCTGCGTTGGCCATCGCGCTGAGTGGTGCCGGCTGCATCCACGACGATCTCGTCGCGTGCGGGAACTTGTTGTGCTCGCCGAGCGAGGTGTGCTCGCCCGCCGGCGACGCTTGCGTACGCCAGGATCAGATCGACGCGTGCGACGGCATGCCGGAAGGGGCGCCGTGCACGCCGGCGTCCAGCGCGCCCGGCACCTGCCAGGGCGGCGTGTGCGTGCAGTACTGCGGCGACGGCGTTGTCGAGGCTGGCGAGCAATGCGACGACGGCAACCAGAACCCATCCGACGGCTGCAACACGTGCATGCTCGCGACCTGGGCAGCGTCGGCCGTGATCGGTGGCTCGACGACGGCTGGACCGATCGGTACTCCGACCGCGGTGCGGTTCGATGCCGCCGGCAACGCCTTCTTCACCGATATCCACGGCTACAGAATCGAGCGCATCGACGCCGCGACCGGCGTGGTGACGGTCGCCGCCGGCAACGGCACCCAAGGGTTCAGCGGCGACGGCGGTCCGGCGACGGGCGCGATGCTCGACGGGCCGAGCGACGTGGGGATCGACGGCTTCGGTAACTTGTTCATCGCCGATGGCAATCGCATCCGGCGAATCGACGCCGCGACCGGCGTGATCACGACGATCGCAGGCACAGGGGTGCAGGGCTTCAGCGGCGACGGCGGCCCCGCGAGCGCCGCGGAGTTGTGGAACGCCGCTGGTGTGGCGATCGACGGGCTCGGCAACGTATACGTCAGCGACTCGTACAACTCTCGCGTCCGGCGTATCGACGCTACGACCGGGGTGATCGACACGATCGCGGGCGACGGCGGCTTCGGCGAGACCGGCAGCGGCGGGCCCGCGGTCGATGCCGAGCTGCAATTTCCCAACAGCATCGTGATCGCTGCCGACTCCGCGGTGCTGTTCGTTTCGGGTTCGTACCTGCACCGCATCGATCCAGCCACCGGGATCCTGACCACGCTCGCCGGCTCCGGCGGTGGCAGCGGGAACGGCGACGGCGGCCCGGCCGGCGAGTCGACCCTCAGCCGTCCGAGCGGTGTCGCGCTCGATAGGGCGGGTGACATCTACATCGCCGACGCGGGCGACAACCGCATCCGCCGGATCGATGCGACGACCGGCATCATCACGACCGTTGCGGGCACCGGCAGCGTCGGCAATTCTGGCGACGGCGGATCGGCGCTCGCCGCGCAGCTCGATTATCCGTCCGGCGTTGCGGTCGACCGCGCGAACGACATCGAGATCGCGGACTACAACAACCTGCGCATCCGTCGCGTCGATGCCGCGACCAGCGACATCACGACGGTCGCTGGCAACGGACAGCTTCAGTCGAACGGCGACGGCGGCTCGGCGACCAGCGCACAGCTGTCCTACGTCCAGGGCATCGGGCTCGACGCGACCGGGAACTTGTTGATCGCCGATCTCTACGCCGACCGCATCCGCCGCGTCGATGCGACGACCGGGGTGATCACCACGATCGGCGGCGGCGGCGGCCACGGGTACGCCGGCGACGGCGGCCTCGCCACCGCGGCCGAGCTCGCAGGTCCATGGGACGTCGCGGCCGACCCCGCCGGCAACATCTATATCGCCGACGGCGGGAATCAGCGGATCCGCCGCATCGACGGTGCAACCGGCGTGATCACGACGTGTGCCGGCAATGGCACGGCGAACGAGACTGGCAACGGCGGGCCAGCGGTCGACGCGACGGTCAACTACCCACAGGGCATCGCGACCGACGCCGCTGGCAACGTCTACTTCGAAGATGAAGGGGCCGCGACGGTGCGCATGATCGCGAGTGCGACCGGCATGATGTCGGTCGCGGTCGGCAACGGTGCGACCGGCTTCTCGGGTGATTCCGGGCCGGCGCTCGCCGCCGAGCTACGTCAGATCTACAACGCCAACGTCGACGCGGCGGGCAACATCTATGTCGCCGACACCGGGAACAACCGGATCCGCCGAGTCGACGGGGTGACCTCCGACATCGAGACGATCGCCGGCTCCGGCACCGCCGGCTTCGCGGGCGATGGCGCTGCGGCGACGAGCGCCGAGCTGATGACGCCGTACTCGGCCGCCGCGGATTCAGCCGGCAACGTCTACATCGCCGATTCCAACAACGTGCGCGTGCGCCGGATCGACGCTCAGACCGGCATCATCACCACGCTCGCCGGCACCGGCGTCGAGGGTTTCTCGGGCGACGGTGGGCTGGCGAGCGGCGCGGAGCTCAACCAGCGGCCGGCCGACGTGGCGATCGACGCCGCAGGTAACGTGTTCATCGCCGATCCGTACAACACCGCGATCCGCCGGGTCGATGCCGATACCGGCGTGATCACGACCGTCGCCGGCGCGATCGATCCGCTCGGGATGGGTCCGATCCCGCAGGCGCGGCTGTTCGATCCGCAGCAGCTCGTGGTGGTACCCGGCCAAGCGCTCGCGTTCGTGGCGGGCGGGACGAGCGGCACGGTGCAGGCGATGTCGAGCACGGCGGTCCGCGTTGTCGCGGGGCGCTATCCGCAGCCCACCATCGCCGGCCCGCTCGCACGCTATCGCGACGCGAGCTTCGGCACCGTCTCCGGCGTCGCCTACGATGCTGCGGGTGGCGTCTTCTACCTCACCGAATCGAGCGCGAACCGCATCCACGCGGTGAGGATGGTCGATCCGGCGAACGTCGATACGTGGACGATCGCGCCGCTCGCCGGGGCGGCGGGCACGGCCGGTTACCTCGACGGCGCTGCAACCAGCGCGATGTTCCGCAACCCGACCGGTCTCTACCTCGACGCCGTGGCTCACGTGCTCTACGTCGCCGATACCGGCAACCACGTGATCCGCGCGATCGACCTGACGTCGAACATGGTAACCACCGCCATCGGCACCGGCGCGACGCGCGGGTTCGCCGGCGACGGCGGTCCGGCGACTGGCGCACTGCTCTACTCGCCAAAGGGCATCGTGCGCTGCACGAACGGCGACTTCTTCGTCGCGGATACCGGTAATCAGCGGATCCGGCGCGTCGATGGCACCGGCGCCATCACGACCGTGCTCGGGGACGGCACCGCGGACTCGTCCGGCACCGGCGCGCCGGCCGCGACGTTCACGATCGACACGCCGAACGGGCTCGGCTGTGACGTGCACGGCAACGTCTACGCCACCTCGCGTACGGTCGTGCGCGAGCTCGCCGCCGATGGCAACGGGGTGGTCGACGGCACGGGCGCGGTGCTGACGATCTACGGCGCGGCTCCGCGCGCGACGTTCCCGGCGAGCATCACGACGTGCCTCACGGGGCTCGCGGTGATCGACGACGCGACCCTCCAGCTCACCGATTCGTGCACCGGCCTGCTCGTCGAGCTCGTTCGGCAATAGACCCACGGTGAAGGTTTGCGCCCGACCCGCGAGTGATGTAGTCACGAGCGATGCCCGCGCCCGAGCCGATTCCTGCGAGCGCCGACGAACCGATGGCGAAGCCGACCGCACCGACCGACGCCGAGATCGAGCGCTGGGCCTATCGCTATCTGCGGCACGCACCGCTGTCGCTCGCGCTGCGCGAGATCAATCGCCTCGCCGCGTTTCAAACGGTGGCGAGCACGCGCGGTCCGGTGCTCGACGTCGGCTGCGGCGACGGCTTCTGGTGGACGGTGCGCGAAGACGGCCGCGAGATCTACGGCATCGACATCTCGGCGCGCGAGATCGCGCAAGCGCGCGAGCGGATCACCGCGGAAATCACCGATGTGTCGCGCGAAGCGCCGTTCGCCGGGACGCGGTTCAAAGAGATCATCGGCAACTGCTCGCTCGAGCACGTGCCCGACATCGACGCAGCGCTGCTCAACCTCCGCAAGGCCGCCGCCGACGATGCGCGGCTGTTGATGTTCGTGCCGACGCCTCGCTGGGCGTTGCAAGGCCGGATGCAGGGACTGTTGCTCAAGCATGCGCCGCGGGTCGCGATGACCGTGTCGGGCGCGCTCAACGGCTTCTTCCAGCACTGGCATCTCTACGATCTCAAGGTGTGGACGCGGTTGCTCGAGCAGAACGGCTGGACGGTGCGCGCGTCGTACGGCATGGGCTCGCAGCGATCGGAGTTCCTCTATCGCCTGTTCCTGCCGCAGGCGTTCGTCGAGTTCGTCGCGAAGAAGCTGACCGGGCACTATCCCGCGAAGCTCGGCGCGCTGTTGCCCGATGCGCTGCTCGCGCCGTTCGCGAAGCTCGTGCGCTGGGCGGTGCACGATCCGCTCGTTCCGGCCGATTCGCCGACCGCGTACGAGTATCTGATCATCGCCGACGCCGCGGCCGTGCCCACGCGATGATGGAGCAGGCTGACTACTTCGCGAATCACGCGCGGGCTCGGCAGTTTCCGTGGACGCTGTATCACGCGCCGCTCGAGCGCGATCTCGCGCGGTTTCTCAACGACGTTCCGAGTGGCGACGTCGCGGGCTCGCCCCGCGACGGCAGGCGCGGTGTTGTAGACGTGCTCGTCGTCGGCTGTGGCCTCCTGCACGAGCTCGACGCGGCGCCGCCTGGCCTACGCTACACCGTCGTCGATATCGACGAGCGCGCCGTCGAAGCGGTGTGCTCGCTCCGCGATCCGCGGATCAGGGAAGCGCGAGTTGTGCCGCCCGAGACGCCGATCGATGTCAGCCTTGGCGCGGGCAAGTTCGCGGCGATCTACGCGAAGGAAGTCGTCGAGCACGTGCTCGCATGGCCGGTGTGGCTCGCCGGACTGCGCCGCGCGCTCGTGCCGGGCGGCCGGCTGTGGTTGTCGACGCCGAACTACGGCGAGCCGTGGTTGCCCGCGGTCGAGTCGACGATCCTCGAGCTGATCGCGCGGCGCAGCGGATTTTCGCGCCGTCACATTCATCCCACCCGGTTCTCGCGCGACTCGCTCGCTCGCGGCGTGCGCGCAGCCGGCTTCGCTGACGTGTCAGCTCACGTCACGCCGACGCGCCTCGCGATCACGGTGTGGGCGCGGGCGCCGCACTGAGCGGAGTCGCGGTGAGCCACTCGAGCGGGCCGGGCTCGAAGCCCCAGTGCCCGTTCGGACCGCCGAACCCGACGAGCAAGCGGCCATCTTCGGCGAGTGCCATCACGTGGCCCTCGAGATCGAGCATGTGCGGCGCGCCGGTGAACCGAGTGTCGACCACGCTGCGGTGCGGCGCGGTGCCGACGACCGTCGCGGTCCGGGTGTCGACGAGCAGCGGTTGAACGTAGAGAAAGTGCCCGACCTGGAAGTGATTGCCGTACTGCGTGATCGCGCCGAGCACGCGGTCGCCGGTTGGCTCGATCACGACGAGCTTGTCTTCGTGATCGCCGCGCGGAACGAACGAGCGATCGCCGTCGACCGCGAACGGCAGCTGCTCGAATTCGCCGGTCAGGTGAGACCGGCCGGTGCGCAGATCGATCACGCGATCGTTGGCCTGGTGGATCGTCTCGAACGCGTAGCGGCCCTTGCCATCGAACCAGTCGGCATCGGGGCCTTTGATCGCCGCGCCGATCGCCGACTCGCGACCGGGAGCGTACTGGTGGAGTGGCGCCGGGTTGCCGAGTCGTTTGCACGCAACGACGACCGACTCGGTGCTCGGGTCGGATGCGATGACGACTCCACCGCAAGACGCCGGAACGAGCTCGCTGGTGGTGCCGTCGGCGAGCTCTCGGACGAGCGCACCGTTGGCGACCCGGCGGATCAGTGCCGGTCCGAGCACACCGATCAGATCGGGCACCTCGCGCGCCGGGCCGCCCGCCATCGGGATCATCCGCGTGATCGGTGGCGTCCCGGTCGTGGTGATCACGTCCGAGACCGCGCCGGTCCAGCAGCGCGGGTGATGCGGCTCGTCGTCGGTCGACGAATGCAACTTGGTTTCGCCCCGCTTGAGCACGAACACATACGCCGCTACCCATTGCTCGCCGGGATCGATCGCGTACGAGGCGAAGTCGCCGGAGCCCGGATCGAGCTCGCGCTCGGCGCCGGTCGTGAGATCGCGGACCACGATTAGCTCGCGGCGATGGCGCTTGCGCGTGAACGTGAGCGCGTGGCCGCTCGGCGAGAACCCGGCATCGGTAATGCCGAGCTTGTCGAGATCGAGGTCGGGGCCGCGCCCGGGCCACATCAGGATGTGGCGATGGCCGCGCTCGATGATGAAGCGGCCGCTGGCTCCGTCGACGGCGGTGACGTCGTCGATCTCGATGCCGAGCCCGCTGCCGGCGACGAGGTAGGCGCGCTGCGCGTCGCCGATCGTCATGTTGAAGCCGATCGAGATGCCGAGGGCGCCATTGTGATCGGTGTCGCGCCGCGCCTGGCACATCGCGACCCAGCTGCCGTCGTGCGCCGCCTCGATCACCTCGGTGGGCGCGCCGGCCATGCCGACCCCGAGCGTGGGCTTCGGCGTCTGCGCCGTGGCGGCGTGAGCGGCGAACAGGATTGCGAACGTCAGCGCCGTGCGCGAGATGTGGGCCACGCTGGTTAGAGTCCCGCCGAGGCCAGCCGGTTCCGGCCGCGTTACCGCTTCACGCCGAGGCGGGCATGTTGCGCTCTTGGAAGATCCGCAGGATGTCGGCGGCAGTCTCTTCGATCGCGCGGTTGGTCACGTCGATCACTGGCCAATTCGCATGC
>CAZDGY010000305.1:0-7325 GCA_964504685.1 uncultured Kofleriaceae bacterium
GTTGACGCTCCAGTCGAAGCCGAGGTCGGGCGAGTCGTTGTGCGCGAGGATCGAGCGCGAGTGATCCTCGAGGATCTTGATCGACGAAGGCGGCGGACCATCGCCGTCGTCGTAGGTGACGCGGACATCGCGGTACGGGCTCGGCGGATTCTCGGTCGGTCGAGACTTCACGCCGGCCACTATACTGATAATCTGTTCAGGTCACAAATTCGTCGAGTCTCTTCATCAGATCCGGGGATAGCGGCGCCGCGGCGAGCGCAGTGAGCGCCTCGGGAATGTGGTCGCGACGATGCAGGCGCGGGAGTGGGAGCGCGCCGCGATCGATCACCCAGCGCAGCGCGAGCTCGGCGACGGTCGTGCACTCGAGGCTCGCCGGCCGGATCTTGAGCGCGCGTTCGAGCGCAGCGCTCGAGCCATCACTCGATCGCGCGGCGGGCGGCTCGCGCTTCACGAGCGCTGCGAGCTTCGCAGCAGCGATCGCGAGCGGCTCGAGATCGAGGTCGGCGCGATCGTCGCGCGGCGGGAACCGGCGACCCGGCCCGAGATCACCGGCGAGCGCGCCGCCGGCGAGCGGAGCTCGAGCGAGCACGGCGAGCTTGCGGTCGAACGCCGCGGCGATGATCGCGTCGCCAGCGCGCGAGCACAGATTCCAGATCAGCGCGATCGCCGACAGCCACGGCTCGGCGACGATCGCGGCGTGCTCGGCGTCGTCGGCGAATGGCACCGCGGCCCACCGCATGACCTTGCCTTCGGCGACGAGGCGGTGGCACGTACCGACGAGCTCGGGCCACGGCGATTGCGTACGCCACGCCGAGCGCAGCCCGATCGCGACGAGCGGCAGCGCCTCGAGCTTGGTCGCGCGCAACGACGCCTCGACGCACTCCTGGACGTAGCCCGCGGGCGGAACGGCGAGAGCGCGACTCGGCAGTCCGGCGACGTCGCGCAACGGGGGCACGCGACACATCGCGATCGCGCGATCACGTGCGCGCATCGTGCGAATCGCGTCGCCGACGACGCGCTCGGCATCGGACTCCGCTGCGATCTCGATCACGTCGATGCCGAGCTCGAGCGCCGAGCACAGCGCAGCTTCGACGTCGCGCCGATCGAGCCCGCGATCGGCCGAGCGAGCGAGGCTCACATCGCCTGAGCCGAGCGCTGGCACGTGAGGTCCGTCGGGCCCGAGTGTGATCGCGCGCATCGTCGGAACAGATGTACCACCGCGGTTCGTAACTGGACCATCGCGATCGCTATTCGTCTATGATGCTGCCATGCGCGCCTACCTTGCCTTGTTGCTAGCGGTCGTCGCCTGCGGTGACGACTCGAACCACGGCTTGCCGGACTCCGCGTCCGGGATCGACACCAGCTTGCCGATCGATGGCGCGCTGCCGAGCGTGTCGGTGACGGTGACGCTGACCGGGACGCCGCAAGCGGGAGTGCCGGTGTACTTCCTCAACCAGGATTCGACCGTCGTGTCGAGCACGACGACGGATGCGAGCGGCACCGCCTCGGCGATGATGATGGCCGGCGGTTCGGTCACGGTGCTCGCGCCACCGAACCCGTCAGCCGTCGCGTCGACGAATATCTACACGTGGGAAGCGGTGCGCGGCGGCGACAAGCTCAAGCTCGACCTCGACCCGCCGTCGGTCGCGACGACCGCCACGATCACCGTGACGGTTCCGGTCGATGGTGCGGCGGTCGGCTACACGCTGTACAGCGCATGCGCCGGGCCGACGTCTCTGACCACCGATGGCAACAACACGGTCGTGCTCACGAACTGCGGCGCGACGACCGACTTGCTGCTCGTCACCTCCGATGGCACCGGTGCCCCGATCGACGAGATCTTCGTGCCCGCCGCAGCGGTCGCCGACGGCGATACGGTTGCGTTCGCCGGGCCGTACATCGCGGTCGGCCAGACGACGTACAGCTATACGAACGTCGCCGCTGATGTCGTCGGCGTCAAAACGATCGAGCAGCTCACGACCGGTTCGGGCATGTTGTATTTCGGCGGAGTCACCGATGTGCTCACGACCGGCGCAGCGACCGGGACGCAGCCGTTTCCGACCGCGACCGGATCGATCGATATCTTCGAGACCCAATTCCTGCCGAACGTCGCCGCGATCGGCGAGCTCGACACCCTCGAGTGGGGCCCGGCAAATGCTGCCTACGCGCTCGACGTCTCGACGCTCGCGCTCCCCGAGTACGCAACCGCTCCGGCCGTGATCGCCACGACGAGCACGCACAAGGTCGAGTGGACCGAGGACATCGGCGGCCAGACGCCAGACTTCTCGTGGGTGACGTTCGACGTGTCGCGCACCGGGGCGACGATCCCGAGCTGGACGTGGAACATCATGGACTCGCACCCGCCGAACGATCAGATCACGATCCCGACGCTGCCGACCGACATCTTCGACTACAACCCGAACGACACCGACACGACGCAGATCGACCAGCTCACCACTGGCAAGCTGCCGGGCGGCTACGACGTGATTCGCCCGATCATCTACGACCTCCAGCAGGGCCCGGGTCCGCTCATCACCGGCGCGAGTGGCTCGATTTCGCTGGAGGAGCTCGCGCCGCCGCCGATCGTCTCGGGGATCCGCAAGGTGCGCGACCCGTTCCGACTGCATCAGGTCCAGGCGACGGCGCCCGCCAAGCGGGTTCGCAACCGGTGGTAGGACGGTCGGGCGGTCGGGTCCACACTGCCTCCTGCTGAGGTAGTCTCCGCCGATGGTCAACCAGCCGCGCGCGAATGCGGTCGGCACGTCGCTGCCGCGAGTCGACGGCGTGGCGAAGGTCACCGGCCGCGCCGCGTATCTCGACGACTACGACCTGACCGGCGTGTTGATCGGTCAGACCGTGCGATCGACCGTCGCGTACGGCGTGCTCGAAGCGATCGAGCGCGATCCGGCGTTCGATTGGTCCGACATCGTCGTGGTCACCGCCGCAGACATCACCGGCAAGAACGTCGTGTTGTTGATCGAAGACGATCAGCCTGCGCTCGTGCCGATCGGCGGCAGGGTAATGCACGTCGACGAAGCGATCGCACTGGTCGCAGCGCCGACCCGCGCGCGTGCGATAGCCGCGGCCGCCGCAGTCAAGCCGAAGATCCGCGCGTTGCCGCCGGTGCTGACGATGGCGGCTGCGCTCGCCGCCGACACGAAGCTCTACGGCGAGACGAACGTCTACAAAGAATTCTTGATCCGCAAAGGTCACGCCACCGACGCCGAGCTCGAAGCGGCGATCGCGAGCGCCGACGAGCTGATCGAAGGCACGTACGACACGTCGGCGCAGGAGCAGATGTACATCGAGCCGCAGGCGATGCAGGCCGAGTGGCGCGACGGTCGTTGTCACATCGTCGGCTCGATGCAGTGCCCGTACTACGTGCACAAGGCGATGAAGGCGCTGCTCGCGTGTGGCCCCGACGACGTCATCATCGCGCAGTCGGTCACAGGCGGCGGATTCGGCGGCAAAGAGGAGTATCCGTCGATGCTCGCGGCGCACGTCGCGTTGCTTGCGCGGCGGGCGGGCAAGCCAGTGCGCATCGTCTACGACCGCGAGGAGGACATCGCCGCTACGACGAAGCGCCATCCGGCGCGGGTTCATCATCGGCTCGCGGTCAACGCGAAGGGCGAGCCGGTCGCGATCGATGTCGACGTGCTGATGGACGGCGGCGCGTATCTGACGCTGTCGCCGGTCGTGCTGTCGCGCGGCGTGTTGCATGCCGCCGGGCCGTATCGCTGCCCGGTCACGCGGATTCGCGGCCGCGTCGTCGCCACGAATCATCCGCCGCACGGCGCGTTCCGCGGTTTCGGTGCGCCGCAGACCACGTTCGCGTACGAGCGCCAGATCCAGAAGCTCGCGCGCTCGCGCTTCGAAGATCCGCTCGCGTTGCGCAGCCGACTCGCGCTGCGCTCCGGCGATACGACCGCAACGAACCAGCTGCTCGGCGCATCGGTCGGCACCGACGAGGTGATCGGCGCGATCGAGCGCGTCGCCGGACCTCGCCCGGCCAGGTCGGGGACGCGCGAGACACCGTCCGGAACGATCGGGGTGCGCCGTGGCCGTGGCGTCGCGTTCTACTTTCACGGCGCCGGCTTCACCGGCTCGGGCGAGCAACGCCTTGCCGGCCGCTGCACGGTCGCGGCGATGCCAGGTGGTCAGTTCGAAGTGCGATCGAGCTCGACCGACATCGGCCAAGGCGCGATCACGATCTTCGTCCAGCTCGCGGCGCAGGCGCTCGGCGTCGACCCGAGCCTGATCACCGTCGTCGATCCGCAGACCGACAAGGTTCCCGATAGCGGCCCGACCGTCGCGAGCCGCACTGCGATGGTCGTCGGCGGTCTGGTCGAGCGAGCGGCGCGCGAAGTGCGCGAACGAATGGCGGCGGGCGAGCCACTGCCGGTCGTGACGAAGCAATACGAGCCGCCGCCCGGCATCGAGTGGGATGACGCGACCTACACCGGCTCGGCGTATCCGGTGTACGGCTGGGCCGCGTGCCTCGTCGACATCTCGGTCGATCTCGATAGCCTCGAAGTCCAGGTCGATCGCTGTGTTCATGCGGTCGATGTCGGCAAGGCGATCAACCCGGTGATCGTCAAAGGCCAGATCGAAGGTGGCACGCTGCAGGCGCTCGGTTGGGCGCTGCTCGAGAACATCGTGTACAAAGACGGCCGCGTCGCGAACGCGAGCATGACGAACTGCATCGTGCCGACGTTCGCCGACGCCCCCGAGATCGAGACCGTGATCGTCGAAGTGCCATACCCGTTCGGACCGTCTGGCGCGAAAGGCGTCGGCGAGATTCCGATGGATGGCCCGGCCGCCGCGGTCGCGAATGCGGTCGAAGATGCGCTCGGCTGCGCGTTCGATTCGATCCCGATCCTGCCCGAGGTCGTCGCGGCGAGTCGGCCGAAGTGGAGCAAGCTGTGATTTCTTTCGAGGTCAACGGCGAGCGCCGCGAGGTCCATGCCTCGCCGTGGAAGCGCTTGCTCGACGTGCTGCGCGAAGAGCTCCGGCTGACCGGCACGAAAGAGGGCTGCGGCGAAGGCGAGTGCGGCGCGTGCACGGTGCTGCTCGACGCCGAGCCGGTGAACTCGTGTCTTGTCGCGGTCGGTCAGTGCGCGGATCGCGCGGTGACGACGGTCGAGGGGCTCGCGACCGGCGATGTCCTGCACGCGGTGCAGCGCGCGCTCGTCACGTGTGGCGGTGCGCAGTGCGGCATCTGCACGCCGGGCATCGCGGTGTGCGCCTCGCACGTCGTCGATCGGGGCCTGATCACCGGTGTGCCCGATGTCGAGGCGCGGCTCGTCGTGCGCGAGCTCCTCGCCGGTAACATCTGTCGCTGCACGGGTTACCAACTGATCGTCGACGCCGTGATCACCGCGGCGCGCGAGACGGAAGCTGCGCGGTGACCGAGTACGCCCGGCCGCGTGATATCGACGAGGCACTCGCGGTGCGCGCGCAGCACGCGGATTGGATGGTGCTCGCGGGCGCAACCGATCTCATGGTCACCGCGAATCGCAAAGCGGTGCCGGTCGGCATCCTCGATCTGTGGCGGCTGCCCGGGCTCGGCGGCATTGCCGTCGAGCGCGGTGTCGACGGCAAGGAGCTCGTGATCGGTGCCGGCGCGACCTGGCTCGAGGTCGAGCGCGCCGCGGTGATCCTCGAATCGAGTTGGCGACCGCTCGCGCTCGCCGCCCGCGAGATCGGGGCGCTGCAGATCCAGGCGCGCGCGACGCTCGGCGGCAACGTCGGGACCTCGTCGCCGGTCGGCGATAGCTTGCCGGTGTTGCTCGCGCTCGACGCCGAGCTCGAGGTCGCATCGGTGCGCGGTCGTCGGCGCGTGCCGTATCGCGAGTGGTGCACCGGCTATCGCAAGACGCAACTCGCGGCCGACGAGCTGATCATCGCGGCGCACTTCCCCGAGCTCGGCAAGGCGACGCACACGACATGGCGCAAGGTCGGCACGCGACGCGCGCAGTCGATCTCGAAGGTGATGGGCGCCGCCGCGATCACGGTCGAAGGAGGCATCGTCACCGACGCGCGCATCGCACTCGGCGCGGTCGCCGATCGCCCGATCCGGATCACCGCGGTCGAGTCAGCGGTGCGCGGCGTGCCGCTGTCGCTGGCGCCCGATGCGGCGCGAGCTGCGATGCGGACCGCGATCAAACCGATCGACGACGTTCGCTCGACCGCCGCCTATCGCCGAGACGTCGCCGAGAACGTGGTGGCGCGGTTTCTCTCGGGCATACTCTCGTAATCGTGCCGTCGGATTCCGATTCCAAGGGCGACGGCCCGGAAGGGCCAGATCCCGACAAGGCCGCGGCGCCCGAGCCCATCGGCAAAGACGAATCAGCGCCGATCGCGAGCGGTGCGGTGAAAGCGGCGCGCGCGGCGGATGCGACCGGGCCGACCGAGATGCCGGGTTCGCGCAGCAAGCGCATCTCGACCGCGGTGCAAGACGTCGTGTCGGGCGGCGTCGAGGTCCTCGGCAGCGGCATGAACAAGCTCGGCGAGGGCGTGACGCGACTCGGCGACGTGCTGCCGATCGTCGGTGCGGGTGTGTCGAAGATCGGCGAGGGCCTGTCCAAGGCCGGTGAAGCGGTCAACGTGTTTCCGAAAGTCGCGCAGACCCGGCGCGGCCGCGTGCTCGTGCGCAGCGTCGTCGTCGGGTTCGCGGTCGTGGCCGCCTGGATCGCGGTGATCGTCGGCTGGAACTACAGCGACAACGACTTGCCGGACTTCCGGCCCGCAGCCGAGCACATCCTGGTCGAGATCAGCAAAGGCCCCGAAGCGATCGGCAACGTCTACGAGAAATCGTCGCCGCGGTTCCAAGAGATGGTGCGCAAAGAGCGGTTCGTCGACGACTACACCGACATGGACGCGACGCTCGGCAAGTTTCACGAGGTCACTGCGATCAATGGCACGCTCGTCACGACGGGCACGACCGGCCGAGTCGGCCGCGTGTCGCTGACCGCGTCGTACGACAAAGGCATCTGCCGCGGCTCGATCAGCTTTCACTACGATCAGGGCGAGTGGAAGCTGCTCGGGATCAGCGTCGAGGTGCCGCCCGAGCTCAAGATCTCGCAGGCGCAACGCGAGGAGCGAGTCAAAGCGTGCGCCGATCCGATGGATCCGGTGAAGTGCGACGTCCACGTCGTTGCGAACGCGATCCTCAAGCAGCTGCGCGACGACAAAGGTGGCGAGGTCTGGGACAACGCGACGCCGGTGTTCCAGCAGCAGGTCACGCGCGCGAAGTTCGTCGCGCTGCAAGAAGAGCACAACGCCGCGCTCGGTAAGTATCGCCGGCTCGTCTCGGTAACCGAGGC
>CAZDGY010000306.1:0-7321 GCA_964504685.1 uncultured Kofleriaceae bacterium
CCTCGAGGCCGGCGGCCTTGCGCGCCGCGACGACCGTGCCTTTAACGATGCCGAGGTACATCGAGGCGCGGTTGTACCATGACGAACAGGGAGGGACGGTGCTAGACCACGGCATGGCTTTTGAGCAAGAGCAGCGCGCCGCCCTGCGGATCCTCGAAGGGATCGAAGAAGGCACCATGAGCGCGGCTGACTCGGCCGCACTCGTCGAGGACGCCGACCCGGCCCTCATCTATTTGATCTTCACGTGGCTGCGCAAGCGCTACGCCGATCACACGAACTCCGACGCGGTGCTCGGTCGGGTCGTCGCGATCAGCGGCCGCCCGGCGGTCGCGAAGATGATGAAGGAAGGCCAGGCCGACTCGATCGTCGAGTGGTTCGAAGACGGCTATTCGTATCGCGACCTTGGCGCGAAAGAGTTCATCGCGCTGATCGTCGAGAAGCTCGAGAGCTAAAGACCGGATCGCGCGGCGGTGCGTCTGATCGAGATGCGCAGCCTGGCGATCGTGCTGTTGGTCGCGTCGACCGCGGGGGCCGATCCGGTGGTGCCGCGCCATGGCAAGGCCGGCGACTGGGATGTCACCGCTTGGGTAGGCAGCCAGCCGAACACAGGGTTGTTCGATTTCACGTTCGAGCTCGACCACGGCGCCGAGCAGCTGCTGATCGGCATCGAGGCTCAGTTCGAGTGGGGGCAACACAACTTCGCGGTCGGGTTCTCCGACAGCAAGCTCAGCTTTGACCAAGCGGTCCACGCTGACCTCGCGCTCTATCTCAAGTCCGCCGAGTCGTTCCGCGATCACGCGCTGCAGCGCCAGGCCGACCTTGCCCGACTCGTACGGGCGCAGATCGACAACAAGGCGCTAACGACCTGCGGCCCCGACGAGCACAAGCCGACTCCAATGCGGTTCGAGAGCATGCCCGGTGGGAGCGAAGGCGCGTTCGAAGACTGCGTCCACCGACCGATGTCGGCGGCCGATCAAGCCGCGATGCTCGCCGCGTTTCGCACCGAGATGGCGCGGCGCGAGAAGCTGATCAACGCGAACTACAAGCCGTGGTACGCGACGATCAAGCAGCTACTCGCCATGCCCTAACGAATCAGCGGATGCCGACGCCGAGCTTGGCGCGCAGCGCGAGCCAGCCCGGTTGCGCGATCGCGCGAATCAAGTGCTCCGCCGAGTCGCCGCGAGCCTTTGCGGCTGCCGCGATCGTGACCGCGTCGCCACCGACGAGCAGGGCCGCGCGATCGGCGGTGCGCTCGCACGCGGCGGCGTAGCGCGCGGTGTCGAGGCTCATCGGCGGCACCGCTTGTAGCTGCTGCTCGAGCCGGGTCCGCAGCTTGACCGGCAGCGCCGCCTTGACCATCTCGTCGTGCGCGCGCTGGATGTCTTCGTCGGTGACCGACGCTGCGAGCGCATCGCGGAGCAGCGCGGGGCCGAACAGCCGCGCGACCGACGCGACCAGCCGGGCCGATTCGGCGGCGGGCAAGCCGGCGAACGCGAGGTGCTCGGGCCGCGTGAGCTCGACGCCGCGGGCGAGCAGCGCGCGGATCGCCTCGTGCGGCAACGGCGAGGTTTCGGCGGCGAGCCGAGGCCCGATCACGATCACCGGCGTGGCGGCGGCGACGACCGTGACATCCGCGCCTTCGTCGACCTGGTAGAGCATGACCGCACCGGTGCCGAGCGCGGTGGTCAGGCGTGGGAACATCGCGTGCGCCGCGGCGTGCGTCGTCGCCGGAATCCGCCGGGCGCCGGAGCAGCCCGTGCGCGCGAACGCCTCTTCGAGATCCGGCCACAGCAGCGCGGCGGCTTCGGACAGCGTCTGCGCGATCGGCGCGAGCACCGGGTCGCCGGTCGCGAGCAGCAGCTGATCGGTGGCGTCGACCGCGCCGGGGTACGACTCGTCGTCGCGCACCGCGTACGGCTTGTTGGCCTGGAGAAACGCGCTCTGATGCACGTCGGCGGTGTGGCCGGCGGCGATCGCGAGCTCGAGCGTCGCCCGCGCGGCATCGAGCTTGTTCTGGCGGCGGAGCTCGTCGGCCCACGCGACGAGATCGGTGAGCGCGCCGGTCTGCGCGGTGATCGCGCCGAGATGAGTGGCGATCGCTTCTTTGCGCGCAGGATCGTCAGTGGTGGCGTGCTTGCCGAGGTCGACGAGCGCACGCCGCGCCAGGGTCGCGCCTTCGGAGTCCGGTGCGATCGCGATCGCGTGCTCGAACGCGGGCAGCGCTTGCCGGGTGTCGCCGCGTTGCGCGCGCGCTTGGCCGAGCCGGTTCGACAGCAACGCGCGATGCGGCGCGGACGCGCCGGAGAACCGATCGTCCTTCGCGGTGACGAGCTTGGTCAGCATCGACGCGGCGGCATCGACATCGCCTTGCGCGAGCGCGAGCTCGGACGCGAGATCGACCGCATCGACATCATATGGATCATTCTCGACCGCCCGATCGGCGGCGGCGCGCGCGCGGGTCTTGTCACCGGCGGCGAGGTAGTCGTTCGCGGCGCGCAGGTGACGTGCCGCGCGATCGGCGGACGTCGCACCGAATGCGGCCATCAGCTCGGCGGTGCGCGCGCTACCGGCGAGATCGCCGGCGAGGTCTTGGCGCTCGAGCAGCTTCTCGAGCAGCGGGACGTGCTTGGCTTCGAGCGGTTGCGCCGACGCGACCGCAGCGCCGTAGCAAGTGAGAGCGCGCTCTTCGTCGTGGAGCATCAGCAGCGACATGTCGCCGAGCGCCTCGAACAGCTTCATCCGCTCCGCCGGATCTTCGGTCGCGGTCGCTTGCCGCGTCAGCAAGTCTGCCGCCTTGCGGTGATCGCCTTGCTCCATCGCGATCTCGGCGAGCGCTTGCAACGCCGGCGCGTAGTTCGGCTTGAGCTCGAGTGCACGTGTGTACAGCGGCGTCGCTTTCTCGGGACGGAGCGAGCGAATCTCGGCGAGCGCAGCGTGGTACAGGCCCTGCGCGACCTCGCTTGGATACTTCACCGAGTCTTCGTGCGTCGCGAGCGGCGACAAATGCAACGCCGCTTCGCGCCAGCGCCGCGCCTTGTAGCGGTTCTCGCCGAGCGCGAGCTTGATCAACAAGTGCCCGCGATGCATGCGATCGGCGGCGACCAGCGTCTGATACGCGTCTTCGTCGCGGCCAAGCTTCTCGTGCGCGGTGGCGAGCCGGCGGTGCAGGTCGGCCACGAGCGCGGTCGGCGCGGCGGCGAGCGTCGTGCCATCGAGCACCTCGCGCACGAACGCCTCGAGGTCGGCCCAGCGCTCGGCATCCGCGTAGAAGTCGGCGAGCGCGACGATCGCCGGCAAGTGATCGGGGACGTCACCGAGCGCTTCGAGCAATCGGCGCTCGGCCGCCGATTCGATGCCCGCGGCCCGCGACAGCGCGGCGAGCTGAGTCAGCACGCGCGCTTTTTCCGGCGGCGTGAGCGTTTCGGCTTCGAGTCGCTTCTCGAGGATCCGGGTCGCGGCATCGGGATCGCCGCCTTGCTCGGACAACCCGGCGAGCGCCCACGTCGCGTCCGCGTGATACGGCCGGAGCATCAGCACGCGCTCGAACGCGGCATGTGCACCCGCCATATCGTTGACGCGCGAGCGCAGGACCTCGCCCGCGGCCATCAACGCGGCGATCTTGACGTCTTCGTCCTTCGCGCTCTCGGCTTCGCGCAGCTTCGCATCGGCGAACGCACGCGGATCCTCGTCGGGCGACGCGAGCTGAGCGAGCACCGCGAGCGCGGTCGGATGCTCGGGCACCAGCGTCAGTGCGTGATCGATCGACGCGCGCGCGGCGTCGCGGTCGGACAGCTTGTCGAGCTGGAGCTGGGCGAGGCGGATGTGGAGGCCGGCGAGCTCGCCCTTGCCTCCGCCGTCGGCGTGCGCGCTCATCGTCTCGATCCGATTCTCGAGGATCGCCGCGGCTTCGCGATCACGTCCGGCTTTCGACAGCGCGGCGACGAGAGAATCGGCGAGTGCCGCGTCATCCGGCGCGATCGTGCGCGCGTGGCGCAGGGTCGCCGCGGCCTCGTCCGGCATGTCGAGCCAGTCGATCAGCACGCCGGCGCGACGAGCGAGCAGTTGTGCGCGGTCGGCAGGCTCGCGAGCGAGCGCGGCGCGGCGGCGCAACACGTCGGCGAGGTCACTCCATTTGGCATGCGCGAGATACAGGCCGTCGAGCGCCGCATACGCTTCGGCGTCGTCGGGCCAGGTCGCGACGATCGCGTTGTACGACTCGATCGCCCGATCCGGCAGCTCGAGCTCGACCTCGTGAATGCGCGCGATCGAATGCAGCGCCTCGCGCGCTTCGGGCGAGCCCTCGGCGGTCTCGACGATCCGGCCGAGCGTCTCGATCACCTTGCTCCACCGGCCGACCGCGCCGTAGCGATCGGCGAGCCGCTGCATGACCGTGATGTCGCTCGGCGCGAGGACGCGCAGGCGCTCGAACGCATCGATCGCGTCGTGCTCGCGATGCAGCCGGTCGACGTAGATCGCCGCGAGGTCGCGCAACAGCTGTGGGCGCTCCGCTTCCGGCGCGGCGGTGCCGAGCCGTGGATCGGTGCGCTCCTCGAGCGACGCCGCGAGCTCGACCCAGCGGCCTTCGGCGCGATACAGCTCCTCGAGCCGCGCGCGCGCCGTGGCGTCGTTCGGCAGCATGCCGAGCACACGGCGCAGCTGAGCTTCGGCGTCGCGCCAGCGCTTCTGCTCGGTCCTGATGTTCGCGACCTCCATGAGGAGGTCGGCTGCGCCTTGCGCGGTCTCGGCTTGCTCGGCCATCCCTTCGTACAGATCGGCGAGGCGATCGAACGCCTTGTTCTCGGACGCGATGCGCTGCAGGCGCGCGCGGACCTCGGCGTCGCCTTGCGGAGTGCGCCGCGCCTGGCCGAACGCGCGAGCGAGCGCATCGAACGCGCGCACGATGTCCTTCGCGCCGGTCTCCCAAACCTCGGCGGCGCGGAACAGCCAGCGCAGCCGCGTCGCCGGATCGGGCGCGGGCAGGCCTTCGTACGCGACCGCGAGCTCGTCCCACGGCGAATCGAACTCGCGATTCGGCAGGCTCGGCAGCGGCGGACGGCGCACCGGCGCCTGCGGCTTGCGCGCGGTCATCCCGGGCAACCCGAGCCGCGGCATCGGCGGCGGCGAGCTCGGGCGATTCGTTCGCCCGCTCTTCGTGATCTGCGGCGTGCGCGGCGACGGCGGTGGTGGCTGCTTGCCCGCGGCGGGACGCGGTGGCGGCACGGCCATGAGCGCGAGCTCGCTCGCCGACAGCGTCATCGTCGAGTTCTCGGCGGCGAACGCCGGGTCGGGGCGGGTGGGCTTCGCCGGGGCGGTGAGCTCGACGTCGTCGAGATCGATCGGCTGGGTCGAGTCGCCGACCGCGAGCGTCGCGGGCGTCAGATCGATGTCGGCGAGAGGCTCGGTCGACGGTCGGCGCGGGATGTGCGGGCGACCGGGTACCGAGCGATTCGATGCGGCAACCGCCTCGGCAATCGCGGCTTCGGACTGGATCGTCGCGGGCGCGGGCTCCGGGCGCGGCGCGCGGTCGGCATCGCGGTACTTGCCAATCGCGCGGGCGAGCCGCCACAGGTGCGAGGTCGTCTCGGTGTCGTCGGGCGCGAGCAGCAGCGCGATCAGGT
Organism: uncultured Kofleriaceae bacterium; assembly: GCA_964504685.1. Lineage (GTDB taxonomy): Bacteria > Myxococcota_A > Polyangia > Haliangiales > Haliangiaceae > JABFXX01. The sequence goes on from CAZDGY010000306.1 coordinate 5,619, forward strand.
GCGTGCGGAACGCGCGCGGTGCGTCTTTGAGCTGCTCCTCGATGACGCCGGCCTTGCGGCGCAGGATCTCGACGCGTTTCTCGGTCGTGGCGGCGCGATCGACCAGCGCGCTATCGACCGCGACGAGATCGTTCCACGCGCGTGCCTTCGCGGACAACGTGACCAGCGCTTCGCGCGTGCCGTCGCGATCCGGGGACCACGAGAACGCCGCGAGGATGTCGGCGACCGCACCCTTCGGATCGCCGATCCGCTCGTCGAGGATCCTCGACCGCCGGAGGTACAGCTCGACGCGCTCGCCCGGGCTCGTCGCTCCGAGCGCGAGCTCGAAGGCATCGAGCAGCGCTTTCCAGATCGGCCGTTGATCGAGCTCGCCCGCGAGCCGCTCTAGCTCGGCGAGCAGCGTGCCATCGCGCGGTACGACCGCGAGCGCTTCGGCATAGACCGTGACCGCGCGCGGCTTGTCGCCGAGCCGGCGTTCGGACAGCTGCGCGAGCTCGCGCGACAACGCGACGTAGCGATCGGCCTCGGCCGGCGCGCCGCCCTCGCCGAGCGCGACCAACCGCTTGCGCTCGTCGGCGAGCACTTCGGACAGCTCGCGCCACAGCCCGTACGACTCCGCCGCGCGGCGGACGTCGGCGAGCGATTGCTCGTCGGGCGCTTCGTCGTGCGCGCGTCGCCACCACCGAAACGCCGAGCGCGGATCACCGAGCTTGTCGGCGATCGCGATCGCGATACGTTGCACGAGCTGGCGGCGCTGCTCGGCGTGCTCCGGCGCGTCCGAGATGTCGCGCGACGGTACGCGGGTGAGCATCCGCTCGACCATCGCGACGTAGTCCTTCCACCGCCCGGTCTTCGCGAGCAAGTCGGCCGATGCGGCGAGCGCTTCGTCCTGATCCGGATCGAGCTCGAGCACGCGGCGGAATGCCTGCAGCGCGCGCGTCGGGTTCGCGAGTCGGTCGCGACAGATGAGGCCGATCTCCAAGCCGCGGGCGATCTTGCGAATCGGCTCGGGCGACAGGTACATCTCGCGCTCGGCGACTCGCACGGCGGCGTCGTAGTCGCCGCGCGCTTCATGGAGCCGGCGCAACGCAGTGTGCGCGTCGAGGTGATTCGGATCGAGCTCGCGCAGCAGCTGTTCGAACACTTTGATCGCTTCGTTCGGTGCGCCGAGCCGCTCCTCGAGCAACTCACCGCGCTCCATCGCCATCTCGGCGGCCTTCGCCCGATCATCGGCGAGCCCGGATGCCGCGAGCACCGCGATCTGACGGCCGAGCACGTCGGCGAGCTCGCGCCACTTGCTCTGCGCGCGATAGAGCCGGCCGAGCGCATCGAGCGCGGTGCGATTCTTCGGCGTCAGCTCGAGCAGGCGATGCCACGCCTTCGCGGCGCGCGGCGCGTCGTTGAGCTTGTGGTCGAGCACCGTCGCGTAGCGCTCGAGATCGACTGCGCGGACCGCGGCTTCGGGCGTCGCCGGCGCGGGGAGCGGCCGACCGCCGTCGATGCGCTCGAGCACCGAGACGAGCTCGGCCCAGCGTTCGGTGCGCTCGTACAGAACGCCGAGCGCCGACAGCGCATCGGGATCCGACGGCGACGCGCGCAGCGTGAGCTCCCAGCGCTCGAGCGCGGTGACGTCATCGCCGCGTTCGGCCGCGAGCTTCGCGAGCCGCTTCAACAGCTTCGCGCGCTCGGCCGGGCTGGTCGAC
>CAZDGY010000307.1:0-7309 GCA_964504685.1 uncultured Kofleriaceae bacterium
TCACCGAGGTCATGCTCGACGCCGAACAGACCGCGATGTGGGACGCGTTCGACGGCGACAAACGGCTCAACGAGCTGCGGCTGAAGTTCCCCGCCGACAAGCTCGCGGCGCTCGTGCGTCGGCTGACCCACAGCGACGTCCAAGCGCTGAAGCTGTCGATGATGCCGGCGTCGACTTATGCGAAGCGGCCCGGCCTGGCGCCCGCGTATCTCGCATCGACGATGCCGTATCGGCCGTGGCGACCGGGGACACCGGTGCCGGCTCCGATCGCGCTCGACGACTATTACCGCCACGAAGTCGGTGACGCGGACGCCCAGTTCGATCACCTCGAGACCACGCTGTCGCATCTGTTGCGCGTGCCGCACCCGGCGCTGCACGGTCGGACCTATGGCGAAGCACTCGTCGATGCACTGGTCGCACGCAACGCGATCCGCGAGGGCAGCGTGCGCGTGCTCGAGATCGGCGGCGGCTTGGGTTACGTCGCGCGCGACGCGATCGCACGGTTGCGCGCCGTCGGCCGCACGGTCAGCTACACGATCCTCGAGCTCGCACCGGCGCTCGCCGAGGCCCAGCAGGCGCGCGTCGGCGACGCCGCGACCTGGTTGATCGGCGACGCGTTGACCGCGTCGGTCGAAGGCTCGTTCGATCTCGTGATCGCGAACGAGATGGTCGGCGATCTGACCGCGAGCCACTTCGAGCGCGGCGAGACCGCGACCGCGATCGCAGCGGAGTACGGGCTCGCGATCGACGACGCGCCCGAGTCGTTCTACCTGCAGACCGGTGCGTGGGATCTGACGAAACGAATCGCCGGCTGGCTCGCTCCGGGTGGTACCGCGATCGTCACCGAGTTCGGCGACTCGGCGCAATGGCCGCGGCTGTCGACCCAGCTCGATCACCCGGAGCTATCGACGCACTTCGGCCACCTGCAACAGATCGCCCGCGGCAAGGGTCTCGAAGCGAATGTCGAGTTCGTGATCGACCTGCTTGACGTCGACCGTGCGCAACGCGGGCTCGCGACGACGCGAAGCCAGTGGCGGGCGCTGCGCGCGCTCGCGAGCGATGCCGGTGTCGATCTGCCGAAGATCGGCTACACGCCCGAGCTGTTCGACGCCGCGCTCGCGGGCAAGCTCGACCTCGCGACGGTTGGCGATCTGCGCTGGGACAAGATCGAGGATCGGCTGATGGGCCTCGTTCCCCACGAGTTCAAGGCGCTGATCATCCGCCGCCCGGGCTGATCGCACAGGCGGGCGCGCCCGCACACGTGAACCTCGTGTCGTCGCCAGGTTCGCGCTGGCACGGGCGATGCTCGTCTCCTTCGGCAAGGAGCTTGTCATGCATACCCTTGGAAGCATCATCCTCGGCGTCACGCTGATCTCGAGTGCAGCGTGCAAACCGGCCAATCAACGCCACGCAGATCGCGCCGCGGATCGCGCGGTCCAGGCGATGGACAAATTCGACGAGACGACCGGCCCGCGCAGCATGGTCGCGAGGTCGTTCGATATCGTCGCTGCGGTCGAGCAGTTCGAGCTTCGCCGCACCGCGCGCGTCGACGCCTTGGCGGCGCAACGCTCGGTGATCGCGACCCAACCAGGCCTGATCTCGGCGTTGGCCGATGCGGCGCCACTGACCAGCGCTGGGCGCGAGGCGGTCGACGCGAAGATCCAGACGCTCGACCTCCGGCTCGACGACATGGCGAATCGGCTCAACGAGCTGCGTGCGGCGGGCCCAGACGACTGGCGAATGAGCGACGACGCGACCACGTCGGCGATGAAGCAGCTCGACGACGCGCGCGCGGATGCGTGGCAGGCGCTACAGAACGCCCCGCGGCTCGACCGCCAGTCGTAGTGACCGTCGCGGCGGCGGCGCCGGTGCTAGTGACCGTCGCCGCGGCGGCATGCTAGCGTCGCCGCGATGGCGCCCAAGGCACTCGAGTACAACGCAACACTGAGCGAGCGAGTCGATCTCACCGACGCGCTGACGCTGTTTCGCGTCAAGCCGGATCAGATGCCCGCAGAACGGCCGTGGTTCGTGCCCGGCCAGTACTGCGTGCTCGGCATGAATAACGAGGCCAAGCCCGAGCTCGGCTCGGTGCGGCGGTCGATGTCGATCGCCTCGGCGCCCGAAGACGATGGCGCGACCGAGTTCTACGTGCGCTGGGTGGCGAAGCCAGAGTCGGAGAACCCGCTCACCCACCTCCTGTGGAAGCTCAAGGCCGGCGATCGGATGTACATGCGCCCGGTCGCCGCCGGGGTGTTCACCGTCAAGGATACGGTCGGCGTGGACGATCCGCGCCTCCGCGTCATGGTCGCCGCTGGTACCGGCTCGGCACCGTTCCTCAGCATGGTGCGCAGCGAGCTGCGGCGGAATCCCAACGCCGACCTGTCGAAGTACGTACTGCTCCACGGTGCGTCGTATCCCGCGGACCTCGGCTATCGCGACGAGCTAATGCAGATGGTCGAGCGCAACAAGCTGCGTTACTGGGGCACGGTCAGCCGGCCGAAAGAGGCGCCGGACTGGCGCGGCGATACCGGTCGCGTCGAAGCGTTCTTCGACGGTGCGCGGCTCGCTGACTTCGAGCATCGCCTCGGGCTGCCGACCGGCGGGTTCACGCCGAAGAACGCGATCGTGCTGATCTGCGGCCTGACCGGCACGATCACCGGCACCGTGATCCCGCTGATCGATCGCGGCTTCATCCCCGACTTCAAGCGGATCCGCGAAGCGCTCGGCGTGCCGGCCGACGCGAAAGACAGCGTGTTCTACGAGCAGTACGACACCGAGCCGGTGATCAACATCAAAGATCCGGCGGTCGTCGAGCCGTTGCGCGCCCGCATGCAAGCCGCACTGGCAAAACTGTGACCGCGTTCGTCCTCGGGGCGACCGGCTTCGTCGGCCGTGAGGTCGTTCGCCAGCTGTGCGTGCGCGGTGGCAAACCGTACGCCCACGTCCGCCCGGATTCGAGCAAGCTCGCCGATTGGCGCACGACGTTCACCGAGCTCGGCGCCGAGCTCGATACGACGCCGTGGGATGCGACCGCGATGGCCGCGCGGTGGCGCGAGCTCAAGCCTGCGCAGATCTACATCTTGATCGGGACGACGCGCGGCAAAGCGAAATCCGACGGCGTCGCCGGCGATATCTACGAGACCGTCGACTACGGGCTCACGAAGATCGCGGTCGACGCGGCGCGCGCCTCCGAGGTCAAGCCGCGACTCGTGTACTTGTCGGGCATCGGCGCCGATGCGAACGCGCGTGGCGCCTACATGAAAGCGCGCGGCAAAGCGGAAGACGCGGTGCGCGGCTCGGGCTTGCCGTGGGTGATCGCGCGCCCGGCGATCATCACCGGTGATCGCGACGAGTCTCGGATCGGCGAGCGCGGCGCCGCGATCATCGGCGACGGCTTGCTCGCGGTGGCCGGCGTCTTCAGCCGTCAGCTGCGCGCGAAGTACAAATCGACGACACCCGACGTGCTCGGCTCTGCGCTGATCCGGATCGGCGAGGGCGACGAGCACGATCGCGTGTTCGACGGCGCCGACCTGCGCTGAGTCAATCGAGCCGTTTTTGCGGCGGCGTCTCGACGACGATTACCTTCGCATCCGCCGCGGCGGGCACGCACTTCAGCTCGAGATCCATGCGATGCGTCTGCAACAGGTGATTGTTGCGCGGCGAGGTCACGTCGTCGGGCAACGGCACGGCGCACACCGTCAGCTCGCCCGGTGGCGCGGTCTTGAATTGCGCGAGCAGATCACCGCGCTCTAGCACGCCGATCGCGTCGGGCGGAGCCTTCTCGCCGCTCACGCTGGTCGCAAATTCGACCGAGGTCGCGCCGCTGATCCGCTGGCCGAGCAGATCACCAAACACCTTCGCCTGAACGTGACCGGTGAACACCATGACCTGCGCCTGCTGCAACGTCGTCGACATCGTGCTGCGCACGATCACCACGAGCTCGCGCGTGCTGGCGTTCATCGTGATTGTCACGTCCTTCACCGGCTCGCGGCCCGCAGGGAAGGTCACCATCTGCACGCTCAAGTCCACGTTGCCCCGCCCGACCGCGCCGATGTGAACCTCGTCGGTCGGGACTCCGTCCAGGTCGAACGAGCCGTCGTGCGAGACCGGCGCGACTTCGCTGTAGTAGCCGGCGACGCCGCGCTTCGAGGGCGCGACCGTCACGATGAGGTTCGTCGGCGCGCCGGTGCCGAGCTCGATCCGGCCCGTGATTCGGCGGGTCGGCGCCAGCACGAGACGGGTCGACGTGGTGCCGAGCTCGGCCAGCGAGCGTTGATCGCCGTGTTGCGCGACCGCGACCGAGTCCTGGCTCGCGTCGGGGATCGAGAACTTGCCGTGCTCGTCGGTGACAACCGAGCGAAACGCATCGAGGCTCTGCGGAAACACGATGCTATGCGACACCGACGACAACACCCGATCGACCGCGACGGTCGCGCCGGCAACCGGCTGGCCGGCGCTATCGACGACGATGCCACTGACCTCGACCGTCGTGCGGTGAGTCGGCTTGTGATGCGGCTTGTAAGCGCGCCACGCTGCTTCGAGCTTCTGCTGTGCGCCGTCGACGTCACCTTTGATGAACGCGACGAGCCCTACCGCGCCGTCGAGCTCCGCGACCGCGGTGTCGAGCCCGGCAGCGACCGCAATCGGCCGCCACGTCGCGACATCTTGGATGACGACATCGAGATCCGCCGGAGTCGCGCGCGACATGCGCTGGCCATCAGTCCGGTCGACCGACTCGAGCGCCGACACGATCCGGCCGCGCTCCTTGTAGCGTCGCGTCGCATCAGCGCGTAGCGCGAGCGCAGCGTCGACGAGTCCGCGTTGCGTCGCGGCGACCGCGCGCAGCCCTTCGATCTGCGCGGAGAGATCACCCTGCAGCACGTGTTGCGTGACGCTATCGGCGCGCACGATCGCAGCCTCGCCTTCGGACCCTCCACGCGGTTGCTCGTACGGCTTCCACGCTTCGGCGACCGCGAGATCCGCGCGCAACCGATCGTCGCCGCAACGATCAGCGTCTCCCGATGCGCGCTGGATGAAGTCGCGGTGCTCGCGCTCCGGGTCGTCGATCGACCGGGTCCACAACGTGATCGCCTTCGCACACGGCTCGGTCGGCTCGTCGCCGGTCGCCGCGTGACCGCCGAGCACGAGCTTGAACCGTTCGACGAGCGCGCCGACCACCGCCGGGCTCGGCTCGAGCGCCAACCGCGGCGGAGGCGAGATCTCCTTGCACACGCTTGGCTCGACCAGCCAGCCGATCGCGAGATCGTCGAGGTTTGCATCGCCTGCGCCGCCGGCCATCGCCGCCGCGTGTCGTACGAGATCGAGCCGCGACAGCACGCCGTCCAGACACGTCAACATCGGGTCGCGCTTCTCGGGCTCGGCGGCGCACGCGTCAGCCCGCAGCCCTTTCCAAGCCGCGAGATCGGTGTCGAGCGCCTTGCCGAGCATCGGGTGACCGTCGAGCGGCTGCGGCCAGATCGTCGCCGGATCGTGCGCGGGAGCGCGACATGCCACCGGTGCCTTCCCGCGCGCAGCCCATACCGCGATCGCGATGCCGACCACGAACGCAGACGCGCCCATGCCGATAAGCCAGCCGCGGCGCGCGACTGGGGGCGGCGGCGCGATCGTGCGCTCGAGCGCGTCGAGTAGCGCAGTCATCGTCGGCCACCGCTTCGTCGGATCGGGATCGAGCCCGCGCGCGAGCGGTGCGCGCAACGCTTTGGGCAGCTTCGTGCCGTCGAGCGCGGCCGGCCCTTTCCCGATCGCCTCTTTGAGTGCCTCGAACGAATCGCCGCGATACGGCCGCTCGCCGACCAGCGCCTCCCACAACGCGACGCAGAACGCGAACTGATCCGCGGCCGGCCCGATCTTGCCGCCGTTCCATTGTTCCGGCGCCATATAGGCCGGCGTGCCGAGCAACGATCCGGTCACGGTCAGCCCGGACAACGCGCTCGGCGTGTTATCGCTCTCGTTCGTAGCTCGGCCAAGATTTACCGTCACCGCCATCGGATCTGCGCCGGCATCGCGCGCGAGGCCGAAGTCGGTCACCGCGATCCGTCCGTCGGTGCGGCGCAGCACGTTGTGCGGCTTGAAATCGCGGTGGACCAGGCCAGCGCCGTGCGCGGCGGCGAGCCCGCGACCGGCTGCGACGAAGGCAGCGACGATCGCTTCGGGCGTACGCGGCGCGATGCGCATCCACTCCGCGAGGGTCGCGCCGTCGATCAGCTCCATCGCCACGTAGTCGCGCCCGCCGACCGAGTCGGCCTCGTGCACGGTGACGACGTTGCTATGGGTCAGCCGCGCCATCGCGCGCGCCTCGTTGAGCAATCGGCGGTTCGCGTCGCTGCCCGCGCCACCGCCGCGCAGAACCTTGAGCGCGACGCGGCGCTCTAGCTTCGAATCGAACGCCGCGAACACCACGCCCATGCCGCCAGCGCCGAGCTCGCGTTCGAGCCGATAGCGACCGAGCGACTCGCCCGCAGACGGTAGCTTCTCGTCCGCGATCGACGCAGCGCGACCCGGCGCGGTCGCCGTGCGCGCCAGCTGGTCGTCGATGCCGTCGGCCATTTCGGTCGCATCATAGCGCGCAACTCGCCGATCCGCCTCGTCCCCTCACACGATGACGACGAACGCATCACGCATGAACCGGGCGAGCCCGGCGCCGTAGCGATCGATGTTCGCGGTGAACCGCGGATCGGCGACGTACAGCTCTCCGAGCTTGGCGTGCATCGCGGGCGAACACGGGTAGAACCAGCGATCGATGTGCGCGCGATGTGCCTCGACTTGCTCGGCGACCTTCGGATCGGCGGTCCCGGCGCCCGCGGCCATCAGCTGCGCGAGCTCGGTGTAGATCGCATCGGCCTCGCGCTTGATCTGCTCCCATTCGGGTTTGCCGTAGCGCTTGGTCCGGCGCGCCGATTCCTTGAACGCATCGGTCTCGCCCCAGCGCTGTTGCGCTTCGTCCGCGTAGTCCTCGGGAGAAAAGCCATCGAACATGGTCTTTACGTCTTCGGGTTTCATCGTCGTGCCTTGGTTAGGAGTTGAGATCGCGGCATCGAGTGCGACGAGCATCGCGTCGAGCCGTGCGCGTTTTGCGACCAACACCTCGCGGTGACGGCGCAACGCATCGATCGGGTCGTAGCTCGGATCGTCGAGCACCGCCGCGATCTCGTCGAGCGGCAACCCGAGCTCGCGGAACAGCAAGACCTGCTGGAGCCGCAAGATGTCGGCGTCACCGTACAGCCGATAGCCTGCCGCGCTGCGCTGCGACGGCACGACCAGACCGAGCTCGTCGTAGTGGTGCAGCGCG
>CAZDGY010000308.1:0-7307 GCA_964504685.1 uncultured Kofleriaceae bacterium
CTGCCCTACGACAGCGCGATGGTGATGCACGCGATCCGCCGAGATCATCCCGCGCGGCGCGACGTGCGACCGCTCGTCGAGGACACCGTGTTTCATCTGCCGTTCCTCGGCCCGCTGATGAATCGGATCGGCGGGGTCCGCGCCGACCCGGCGAACGCGGAGCGCCTGCTCGAAAAGGACGAGCTCGTCGCCGTGTTCCCTGAAGGCGAGAAGGGCATGGGCAAGCTGTGGAAGGACCGCTATCGGCTGCAGCGGTTCGGTCGCGGCGGGTTCGTCAAGCTCGCGCTGCGCACGCGCTCGCCGATCATTCCGGTGGCGGTCGTCGGCGCTGAAGAAGCGGCACCGATGCTCGGCAAAGTGACGTGGTTCGCACGCAACATCGGCATCCCGTGGATCCCGGTCACGCCCTTGTTTCCGTGGCTCGGCCCGGCGGGCCTGTTGCCCCTGCCGAGCAAGTGGTTCGTGCGCTTCGGCACGCCGATCGATCTCTCGGCGACCTATGGTCCGGCCGCCGCTGACGATCGCCTGCTCGTCAACAAGCTCGCCGAAGGCATCCGCACCGAGATCCAGGTCATGGTCGATGACCTGCTGACCAAGCGGCGGTCGCCAGTGCTATCGGCTTTCTTCGGCTGAGCCAGAGGTCGTCACTGCACCCACATCGCGTGGACTTGTGTTTCGAACGCGAACCAGTCAGCCTGATATGGATGCGGTGCGGGGTGATCGCGTGCCTGCTCTACGCCGGCGTGGTCTATGCCCAGCCGGCCGGAGAGGTGAATCCCGAAGCAGAGAAACTGTTTCGCGATGGCCGGGCGTTGCTCAAAGATGGCAACACCGCTGCGGCGTGCGATGCGTTCACCGCGAGCGCCAAGCTCGGGCCCTCGGTTGGCACGTTCCTCAACCTCGGTGACTGCCGAGCCCGACGCGGCGAGGTCGCGACCGCGTGGGCGGCGTTCGTCGAAGCCGGGCGCCTCGCCGGCAAGGTCGGCGATCCGCGCAAGGCCGAAGCGGACCGGCGCGCTGCAGAGCTCGAGCCGCAACTGTCGTACCTGACGATCGAGGTCGCGAGCCCGGTGCCCGGTCTCACGATCGTGCGCGACGACGTCGCGATCGATGCCACCGTGTGGCAACAGCCGACCGCGATCGATCCGGGCGCGCACACCGTCGTCGCGACCGCGCCGGGCTTCGACAAGTGGGCGATGAAGATCGACGTCGCACCCAACGGCGACAAGGCGGTGGCGCACGTGCCAGCGCTGCACGCGCAACCGATCGCCGCGGTTCCGGCCCGCCCTGTTGCGGGGCGCGCAACCGATCGGTTCACGACCACGCGGGTCATCGGCGTCGCGTCCGCCGGCGTCGGGGTCGCCGCACTCGCCGGGTCACTCGTCCTCGCGATCAACGCGAAGGGGATCGAAGACGACGCGCGCGCCATCTGCCCCACCGGCAAATCGTGTACGGACCTCGGCGCGAGCCAAGAGAGCGAACGCGCGGTAACGCGCGCGAACATCGCAACGATCGTCGGCGCCGGCGGGATCGTCGCGCTGACCGCGGGGGTCACGCTGTGGTTCCTCGGCCGGCCGCGCGAGGGCACGCCGCCGCCGGTCGCTGCGACCGTGACGCGCGACTCGTTCGCGGTATCGCTCGCGGGGCGGTTCTGATGAAGCGCGTCGCCGTCGTCCTGGTCACCGCCGGCTGTAGCGCGCTGTTCGGTATCGACAAGATTCCGTACGAGGGCAGCAACGACGGCGGCGGCCAACCGATCGACCTGACCGTCGCGATCTACGGATCTGGCACCGGCATGGTCACGGACAGCACCGGCGCGATCTCGTGCTCGAGCGGCGGAGGCGGCACCTGCACCGGCACGTTCGGCGCGGGGGCCACGGTCACGCTTACCCCGACCGCAGCCGGTACCAGCGCGTTCTTCGGCTGGGCGCAGGCGTGCCTCGGCCAAAACGGCGGCTCGAACGCGCAGTGCACGCTGGACGGCGCGAGCGGGCCGGTCTACGTCGTCGCTGACTTCTCGCCGTTCGTCGCGGGCGAGAACCAGCTCACGCTGTCGCCGTCGCAGATCAACCATGCCGATGGCAGCGCGTTCATCATGGCCGGCTCGAATCACTGCGACGATGACGGCCAGCCCTGCGCGTATTCGTTGGACCCGTCGATCACATCCGTGACGCTGACACCGTTCGGCGATCAGTGCGTGACGTTCGTGACCTTCGCCGGCTCAACCTGCGCCCCCGGGCCGCAGCCATGCACGATCACGTTCAGCGGCAGCGGCGTGCAATCGGTCGTCGTGGATTTCGAGTTCGGCTACGCCACCAGCGGCTCGGGTTCGGGTTCGGGCATGTGCAGCATATGACCGCCGACGGTAGGCCCCTCGACGCACCGCCCGAGAGGATCGGCGGCTATCGGCTCGGCCGCAAGATCGGCGAAGGCGGGATGGGCGCGGTCTATCTCGCGGAGCACGAGCTGCTCGGCCGTCACGCCGCGATCAAGCTGCTGCACGATCGCTACGCGCAACGCAGCGAGATCGTCGAGCGGTTCTTCAACGAAGCGCGGGCCGCGACCGCGATCGCCGATCAAGGCATCGTCCAGATCTTCGATTTCGGCAACCAGGACGGTCGGGTCTACATCGTCATGGAGCTGCTCGAGGGCGAGATGCTCGACGCCCGGCTCGACCGGCTCGGCCGATTGCCGGTCAGTGACGTGCTGCGGTTGTCGCGCCAGCTCGCGCTCTCGCTCTATGCGGCCCACCAGCGCGGCGTGATCCATCGCGATCTCAAGCCCGAGAACATCGTCATCATCAGCGACGCCGAAGCGGCGGGTGGCGAGCGCACGAAGATCCTCGACTTCGGCATCGCGAAGCTGGTCGACGCCGACCAGAGCCGGCTGCATACCCAGACCGGTCTGATGATGGGCACGCCGCACTACATGTCGCCCGAGCAATGCCGCGGCGCCGGCTCGGTCGATCACCGCGCCGACATCTACTCGCTCGGTTGCCTGATGTTCCGACTGCTCACCGGCGAGACCGTGTTCGCCGGTGAGGGCGCCGGTGATCTCGTGGTCAGTCACGTCACCGAGACTCCGCGCGCGCCGAGCTCGTTGGCGCCCGTGCCGCCGGGGGTCGATGCGATCGTCGCACGCTGTCTGGCGAAGTCGGCCGCGGACCGGTTTCCGAACATGCGGCAACTCGCGCTCGAGATCGACGACGCGCTGCGCCTCGTGCGCTCGACCAGCTTCGAGATGGATGCGCTGACGCCGATCCCGAGCCGGTCGATGATCGCGGCACTGCCGGCTGAAACCGCGGCCACGATGGCTCCGGACGCCATCCGTGCGCGGCGCTGGCCGATCGTCGCGGTGATCGGCGCGGTCGCGATCGCTGCGCTCGTCGTGGGTGGCATCGCACTGCACGGCAGCGGGTCATCCGCGCCGGCTCCGGTCGAGAGCGCGCCGCTGGCTAAGGCACCGCCGGCCGCGCCGCCCGCGCCCGCGGTCACTGCGCCCGGGCCCGCGGTCACTGCGCCTGCGCCCGTCCCCGCGGTCGCCGCGCCCGCCGCGCCACCGGTCGTAGCCGACAAGCCAGCGCTGCCGCCGCCGCCGCCGCCTGTCGTCGCGCCACCGCCGACCCCCGCGGCGCCAGCGTCGACGCAGGCGATCACCGCCACGGCAAAGCCGCATACCGTGGCGAAGCCCGCGGTGCCGACCGCAAAGCCGACGGTGAAGCCATCGGCGGCGGTCTCGCCTGCCGATCCGTACGCCGATCGCTAGCTCACCGCCGCTTCGGATACTGGGCAACGAGCACGTTGCGCTCCGCGATCGCGGCGAGCGCGGCCAGATCGATCGGGTGCTCGCCGCTCGCGCGCTCGCGCAACCACACGTCGAATGGATCGGTGGAGCTCGCTAGAGCGCGCAAGCTCGCGACCGGATCGTCGGCGAGCCAATAAAACACCGCCGCATCGCCGCGGGCGGTCGTCTCGACGAACACCGCCTCGCGTCGGACTCCGATCGCCGCTCGCGCGCGCTCGTACTCGGCGTGGCGCGGCCCCATCAGCTCGGCGGCGAGCGACCGAAACGAGGCCGCTCCTCCCGACCCGAGCGGTGCGAGGAACATGAACGGCGTCGCAGCCGCGGTCCCGCCGCTATCCATCGAGAACGCGGGCTCGACGCGAGGGATCACGCGATCGCCGGCCGCGAAGTCGACGCCGTGCAGATCCTGGGTCAGCTCGCGCCAGCGGACGTCCCACGGATCCTGGCTGGTCGACATCGCGTGAAACGACGCGCGCACGTCTGCGCCGGTGAGGTGGATCAGCGCGAAGTCACCCATCGGCGTCTGTTGCAGGAACGTCGTCTGCGAGGTCAGACCGAACCGCGTGCGCGACGTCTCGTATTCGGCGTAGCGCGGTCCGAGCAGATCTCCGAGCGCGCTCTGCCAAGCCGCGGTCTTGCCCGGCGCGATCGGAATCGCGATGCCGAGCTCTGGCGCAGGAGCCGACATCGGAGGTGGTGTGTGGTGACAAGCCGTGGCGATCGCAGATACGGCGATGATGATCGTGGTTCGCATGGGTTGCTCCTTTCCGTCGAGATAGCGAGCGCGTCACGTGGTGGCAACGCCGCGCGCGCGATGCGGGACAGCGGTCCGACGAGTGCCCACGATCAGCGAGCGAGCGTGCGCAGCACCGGCATCGCGAGCTCGATGTACGCGTGCTCGAGCTCGGCCGGCGAGGTGCGCGAGTCGCCGTCGACCCATGCGATCAACAGCTCGACCAACGCGCCGGCGAGAAACCGACTTGCGGTCGCCGCACGTGCACCGCGGATTCCGCGCGCGGTCAGCTCGTCGGTCACGAGCTCGAGCATCACCTGACGAAACCGGCGCTGCACGGCCAGTCCGCTGCGCTTGCCGATCACGGCGCGGAACAGCCGCCGCGAGCCATCGGCGTGCTCGATCATGCCGCGGACGAAGCCGAACGGCGAGCTCGAACGGCGCTGGTCGCGGAGGTCGTCGCGAACGTGATCGATGCCACCGATCAACAGATCCTCCTTGTCGGCGAAGTGGACGTAGAACGTCGAGCGACCGACGCCGGCACGCGCACACACCGCGCGGACCGTCACGCGATCCCAGCCGCGCTCGAGGATCAACGCGACGAGCGCCGTGTGGAGCTGCCGGCGCGACCGATCGACACGGCGATCGACCTGGGACACGCCGCGGGTCATCTTGCCTACGGTAGCGCGATATCGCGGGCGCGTTGCAACGGCCGTGTTATCGTGGACGCAAATGCCCGCGCGCCACGTGACCGAGCTAGAGCAGCTGCTCGACCGCGCTCGCGAGTTGCTCGGCACCGGCGACGACGGCGAGCTGTTCGACGCGAACACCGCGGTCAATCAGGCGCTCCAGCTCGACCCGGTCTCGGTCGAGGGCTGGTTGCTGAAGTGCCAGGTCGCGTCCGCCGCGGGCGACGATCTCGCGGCGCTCGCTGCGGTCGAGATGGCACTACGGCGCGCACCGGCGCGACCGGAGTCGCTTTATTGGCGCGGCGCGGTACTCGGCGATCTCGGCCGGTTTCGCGAGGCGTTGCGCTCGATCGAAGGCGCGTTTGCCGCGCTCGGCGATGACGATCTATGGCTGGTCGAAGATCTGTTCTACGAAAAAGCGACGGTGCTCGAGGCGCTCGGCCTGGGCGACGCGGCGGCCAACGCGATCGCCGCCGGGCTCGAGCGCTGTCCCGGATCGGCGCTGCTCCGCGCCGCGCTGTCTCCGGTCGAGGCTGAACCGACCCGCCCTCGCACCGTGCTCAAAGTCCTGCGCGGCGGCCGCTAGGCACCACAACACGCACTCGATCGACACCGGCCCGATCGCCCCGCGCGAGATCCGGCAGCGCGCGTCAAGAGTGACGCGATCTCCGACGGAGAGCGCCACGAACAGGCGCGCGGATCCGTCACTTGCTATGATCGGGCCGTGCATCGCGCTCGCATCGCCGTGGTCGCCACGCTCGGCGTGGTTGCAGCCGCCGGGGTATGGGCGCTCGCGGCGGGCCCGCCCGCGGGGATCTCGGCGCCGGTCGACGCGGCACATCCGCTAACGATCGCGGCCAACGCTGGACGCCACGTCCGCATCGACGGCCCGCGCGGTGCGATTCACGTATGGATCCCGCCGAGCTTTCACGCCGACACCGGCGCGACGATCATCTATCTCCACGGCTATTACGACGACGCGGACTCGTCGTGGGTCGGCCATCACCTGCCAGAGCAGTTTGCGATGAGCGCGCTCGATGCGATGTTCATCGTGCCGGAGTCGCCCGCCGCGGCGAAGACGCCGATCAACTATCCGAACCTCAGCGAGCTGCTGCGCATCGTCGAGGACAAGACCGGCGTGCAACGCGGCATGGCGCTGACCGCGGTGGTCGGTCACTCCGGCGCGTTTCGCACGATCGAGAGCTGGCTCGACGAACCGCTCGTCGATCAGCTCGTGATGATCGATTCGATGTACGCGGATGAAGAGCAGATCGAGGCGTGGCTGCGCACGTCGTCGCGGCATCGGCTGATCACGGTCGGCGAGGACACGCTGCAGTGGAACGAGCAGTTCTTGCGCGACGTCCCCGATACCGTCGTCATCGACCGCGTACCGCCGAGCTACGACACCTGGCCGCCCGAGGCTCGTACCGCGCGCTCGGTCTATGTCCGCGCGCAGTTCGCTCACATGCCACTCGTCACCGATGGCATCGTGCTGCCGGCGCTGCTCCGGTTGCTGCCCGTCGAGCTGCTCGGCGACGAACCGTGGCAACAGCCACTCGGCGCATTGCCGTCGAGCGACGTAGCCGCCGACGATGGCGGCGTCACCGCGGGCTCGGGTTCGGGATCCGGATCCGCACTGCCGGCGCCGGCGAACTGATCGACCATCGGCAAAGCACGCCTTGACCGTCGCGACGCCTGTCGATATGGTGTGGTGGTGTTGAGGGTAGGGCTTTGGGCGGCAATTGGCTTGGCGACAGGCTGTAGCCCCCCGCCGCGTTTGGCGAGTGCCGATGCAGCCGCGCCACCGGACGCGCGCGGGCCCTACTGCGGGGACGGTGTTGTCGGGGTTGACGACGTCGGCCCTAACAACCCCGGCTTTGACGAGCAGTGCGACGACGGTCCGCTGAACGGCACGAGCGCGAGCCTGTGCACGGTTCAGTGTCTCGGCGGTCACTGGGAGATCGGACCTGCCGCTGGCATCCCGCTCGACTCGTCCCCACGGATGATCCAGACATTCGTGATCAACAGTCACGACAGTCTCGTCTATACGTCGTACGACGACGACGCGGTCCACGTCACGA
>CAZDGY010000309.1:0-7305 GCA_964504685.1 uncultured Kofleriaceae bacterium
CAGTCGGTGATGTACGCGAAGTACTGCGGCGTCCCGAAGGCCGAAGTCGATGCGATGTTCGTCAAGCCCGCCGGCACCGACCCGGCGAGCGGTGGGATGACGCCGGTCAAGCTCTCGGCATCGCCGACCACCGATGGCACGGTCGAGGTCGGCGTCTACGAGGAGTTCGCGAACGGCACCGGCACGCAATGGCGCGCCGGCGTGTGGATGTCGGCGCTCGTCGCCGCGTCGACGCTCGGCAAGGATCTGACCGACTACGCATTTGCGGCGAGCTCGGGCGGCTTCATCGACGGACCCTCGGCCTCGGGCCTGATGGCCGGCGGGTTTCTGGCGGCGATGACCGGTGTGCCGATCGATCCGACCGCGACGATGACCGGCACGATCAATCCCGACGGCACGATCGGTCCGGTCGGCGGTATCCCCGAGAAGTTCCTCGGCGCGATCGGCAAGGGCAAGC
The DNA here is from genome assembly GCA_964504685.1 of uncultured Kofleriaceae bacterium. Taxonomy (GTDB): domain Bacteria; phylum Myxococcota_A; class Polyangia; order Haliangiales; family Haliangiaceae; genus JABFXX01. The sequence goes on from CAZDGY010000309.1 coordinate 458, forward strand.
GCAAGCTCGGCTATCCGATCGGCATGCGCTGGGCGAAATCCGAAGCGACCGGCAAGTCGGTCGACCTCGTCCAGCTCGCAAAGGATCACGGCGCGCAGGCGATCGAGATCTCGGACGTCCATCAGGCGTACACCCTGCTCACCGGCAAGCAGCTGCCCGATACCGTGCCGGTGTCCGAGGCCGACATGGCGCTCGACCCCGACACCACGAAGCGACTCGAAGCGAGCTATCAAGCGTGGCAGCGGCTGATCGCGGGGCAATGGGCGACGATCGTCGAGCTCCATCAGTCCGGGCGGTTGCCGACCGGCCTGGTCTCGACCGTCCAGTGCGCCGAAGATCGCTACAAGGAGGCGCAGCAGCTCCATACCGACGGCAAGGTCGGCGCGGCGTTCTTGCGCATGATCAGCGCTTGGAGCTGTGCGGCGAGCGCAGTCGACACCTACGACGTGCTCACGAAGATCCGCGGCGGCGACACGACGGGCGCGATCGCGCAGATCGACGCGTACGGACAGCTACTGAAGAGCTCCGAGGCGGTGTTCGCGACGATCGGGGAACAAAAGCCGTCGACGCTGGGCGGCCACTTGCAAATGCTCGCGTCGTTCGAGACCGCGCTGCGCGGCGCCGGCTACGAAGGCCTTGCCGACCAAGCGCTCATCACCGCGCACACGACGCTCACTCAGCTCGCGACGAAGACCATCGCGCAGCTCGGCGCGCCGGAAGTCGCCGATCAGGTCGTCGCGGTGATCCAGCCCGCCGCGGTGCTGGTTAGCGAAGCGGTCGGCGAAGCGACGCTCGCGACGCAAGAGCTCGACCTGGCGAACGCGCACAGCGTCAGCTACCTGGGCTCGGTGCCGAACGTGCATCGCATGGCGACGTCGTATTCGTCGGCGGCGGTCGCCGGCCTCACCTACTTCGACGCGTTGCTCGTCCAGCCGTTAATGGAGAGCCAACACCTGACCGAGCAAGAGGCGCGTGCGCGCGTCGCGAACGCCGAGCCGTCGTATCTCGTCGCGTACCTCGGCGCGCGGCTCGACGGCTCCGAGGGTGTGCCGAAAGCGCTCAAAGACTCGTGGGGCGAGCAATCGCTCGCGTGGAACCTGTTCGGCCTCGCCGCGAGCCAACTCGCTTACGCGAGCTCGGCCGAGCTGATCGCGAAGTACTACTCGCTCGGCGTCCACACCGGCTCGGACGGCAAAGTGCAGTCGCTCGAGTACGACAAGGCGTTCACGAACATGCTCGCGCTCGCCGAACGCGGCGCACGATCGAGCGCACGAGCCGCGCGGATCGCGACCGGCGCGATTCCGATCCAAGCCAAGCTCGCCTACGAGGTCGCGACCGTCGAGCGCGACGGCGACGTGGTCGAGCAGATCGAGGCGCTCGGCCAGTTCTGGGCGTCGTCCGCGATCTCGCAGACTGCGGTGATGCTCGCGCGAAATTAGCGACCGCCGAGGACGTCGGCGGCGGCTTCGATCGCGGTGCGATAGCCCGCTCCGTATTGCGCGTAGTCGGCATTCGCCGGGTCGTATGCGACCTCGAGGTCGGACTCGAACAGCTCCAAGATCTGCGCGTGACGAGCCAGCGCGAACGGCAGCAGATCGACGAGCGAGCCGGTCCCGGTGCCGTCGGGAACGCTCGGCCGCGCGAGTTGCAGCTGCAGCGGCGCTTGACCGACGTAGGTGTTGAAGTTGCCGCACCAATCGACCCCGCACGGCTGGCCCTGGTCGTAGCTCGCGATGTCGGAGGCCTGCAGGCCCTGGCTGCCGAACCCGAAGTGATTCGCGACCGCGAGGCCCGCTTCGTAGTCGGGTACGGAGAGGTCGGGCGGCGTGCCGTACGAGTTGATGCCGAGCATCAGCTGCTTCGCGGTCGTCTGCGTCGTCTGATACGCAACCATGTCCGCGAGGTAGCTCTCCCAGATCGGCGTCGTGAAGCCCTGGCCGTTCAGCGTGGTCTTGCACACCGGGAACGTCTCGCCGCCTTGCGACAACCCGAACCGGATGTAGCCGATCGCCGGGTTCGTCGCGTAGCGCGCGAGGACCTCGGCCATGAACGCCTTGTAGAGCGTCGGGTAGGGTTCCTTCCAGAACACCGGGACGAGGTTCGACGTCGCGCAGCTCACCGTCGTGATCTGGTCGACGACGTACGGCGGCGTCGCGTAGTTCGTCGCGCCGTCGGACATCGCCCACACGATCAAGTTCACCGAGCGACCCGCCCCGGTCCACTCCGCGATCTGGGTGTCGATGCTCGAGAAGTCGTACTGCTGCACCGCGTTCGGCCCGGCATCGACGTAGCTCCAGACGATGAAGACATTGCCGCCGCACACCGCGGGATTGTTCAGCACGACATCGGGTACCGCCTTCTCGACCTTCTGCGGAAACTCGAGAGCGAAGATGCCGTGCGGCGCACTCGGATCGCCGATCGTGGTGAGCGGCGCGTCGCACTTGCCGCGGACGAACGCCGCATCGGGCCCTGCATCGATCGCGCTGTCGACGGCGGCGTCTGAACCCGAGGTCTCCGTCGCTGCGCCGTGACAGGCGACGAGCGCGACCACGGGCAGCCACCTCATGTTCAAAACGATGCCACAGCGCGAGCGCGCGTGAAGTAACAGCTAGTCGGCGTGGTCGTCGCACTCGCAGACGTACGCGGCCGGTGTGAGGCATTCTCCCGCAGCGAGCCCGATCTCGGTGAAGGTATTGGCCTCTAGCAAGCCGCAGCCGTCGAGGTTGTCGTCGCTAGCCACCAGCCACTCCAGAAACCCGGTTTCGCCGTCGACCCATGTCCAATCCATTGGCATCGCGGCGCTGACGCCGACCCACACCATCGCTGACGATGGCAGGCCGTTGAAGACATCGTCGTACTCCGCGGGGCCGCCGAGCACGGTGAGGTGGGTGTGCTTCGACGTGCCGAGGCCTACGGTGTCCTGGATGCAGCTATCGCGCGCGTCGTACCAGCTGCGCATGTCATCCGAGCTGACGAACCGATACATCGAGGTCTCGTCCCGGATCGCGTTGTATTCGGGAGGGCAATTAGCGTTCGTGATGACGTCGGGCCCGGCGCTGGCGTCGCCGCCGTCGCCGCCGCCGCCGCCGCCGCCGGTTGGTTGGCCTGCGACGTCGAACAGCTTGTTGCAGCCGGCGAGCAGCCCGACGAGCGCAAACCAAGCGGCCCTCACGAGCCCATTGTATCGCGTCCGCGGTCAGCGCGACTGACGAAGCAGCTCGGCCATGTCCTTCTGGCCAGCGGGGTCTTCGAGCAGCGTGATCGGCTGGTCGGCGAGCAGCTGCTCTTCGAGAATGATCTCGATCGCGCGCCGCGCGCCGATCAAACCAGATGCCCTACCCGGCAGCTGCACGGACCAATCGCCGACGCCAGCGCGGGTCACGACGCCGAGGATCCACGCGAGGTCCTTGCGGAACCGATCCTCGTTGTAGCCTTTGGTCTCGCCGAGCCCGAACCACATCACGCGCTTGAACCGCAGCCTGCGCCCCGGCGGTAACAACATCGTCTCGCCGGCATCCGCGGTCGCGCGATTCGCTTTGATCAACCGCGACAGCCGACCGCACAGCCGCCAATCGACCAGCCCGGCTGCGCCGCGCAACGGTCGATCGTCGCGGAACACCGGCAGCACGAGACAATCGCGCGCGGTCTCGTCCCAGCGCGCGAGATCGAGAGGGAGCACCGACAGCGCCATCAGTCCTCTGCGCTGCGGCCGACCGCGGTCGCGATGCGATCGAGCACACCGTTGACGAACGCGGATGACTCGGCGGTGCCGAACCGCTTCGCGAGCTCGACCGCTTCGTTGATCACGACTTTGACCGGGACGTCGTGGAACGCGAGCAGCTCGCACGCACCGAGCCGCAAGATGTTGCGGTCGACGCGCGACATCCGATCGATCCGCCAATTCTTCGACGACGACGCGATCAGCTCGTCGACCTTCGCCGCGTGCGTCGCCGAAGCCGCGACCAGATCTCGCGCGAACGCCGCAGCATCGGGCTCGACCTGAAGCTCGAACGCGCTCGCCCATTCACCGGCCGCACCGGCGACATCCGTCGACGCGTCGCCATCGCGCGCGTACAGCAGCTGCAGCGCGTAGGCGCGTCCCGAACGGCGATGCCCCGCGGTCATGACAGCTCGTTACTTGCCCTTGCCGCGGCCCGGCGCCTTGCCGAGCGCGCGGAATAACGTCGCGAGCTCGATCGCGGCGACCGCGGCGTCGAAGCCCTTGTTGCCAGCTTTCGTGCCGGCGCGCTCGAGCGCCTGCTCGATCGTGTCGGTCGTCAGCACGCCGAAGCTGACCGGGATGGTCGAGCTCGCCGCTGCGCTCGCGATGCCCCGCGCCGCTTCCCCGGCGACGAGATCGAAGTGCGGGGTCGCCCCGCGGATCACCGCTCCGAGTGCGACCACGGCGTCGATGCCGCCGCGCTCGATCACCTTGCGCACGACCTGCGGCAGCTCCCACGCGCCCGGGCAGCGCACGATCGAGATCGCATCATCGTCGCCACCGGACCGCACGATCGCGTCGATCGCGCCGTCGATCAGCGGCTCGACGATCAGCCCGTTGAACCGGCTCGCGACGATCGCGAACCGCAGACCAGCCGCGGACAGGGTGCCTTCGATCGTGGTCGCCATACGCCGCGGGTATACCTCATTCGGCGGGCGGCTTGCCGCGATTCAGGCGCCGGTCTTCGCACGCGTAGCGGTTGCGCGAATCGGAATCGGCACGCGCTCGACCACGTCGATGCCAAAGCCCTCGAGGCCCGGAATCTTGCGGTCGCTCCACATCATCAGCCGGATCTTCTTGCAGCCGAGATCCGCGAGCACCTGCGCCCCCAGGCCGAAGTCGCGCAGCGCTTCGCTCGATGCGGCGCGCGATTCCTTCGCGACATCGGTGAAGCTCGGCCGCACCACCTCGCGCTGCAGCACCAGCCGATCGAACGAATTCGCGAGCCGCATCCGGCTGCGATTGACGACGTAGAGCAAGACGCCGAGACCGGCGGTGTCGATCGCCTCGAGCGCGGCGGTCAGGTCGGGCCGTAGCGAGAACGGATCGCCGAGCGGGTCCATCGCCGCGACCCGGACGAGCACGGTCTGGCCGGCGGCAGAGGCCGCGGCGACATCGCCGCGAACGAGCGCGAGGTACTCGGTGTCCTCGACTTCTGTGTCGTAGTAGTGCGCGACGAACGGCTCGCCGGGCGCGAGCCCTCCCGGCCGCAGCGTGCCGGTGCCGCGGCAGCGCACGATTCGCTCGTGCTGCAGGCGATATGCGATCATGTCCGCGACCGAGAGCACCATCACGTTGTGGCGCTTGCCGAACGCTTCGAGCTCCGGCATCCGCGCCATCTCACCGTCCTCGCGCATGATCTCGCAGATCACGCCGGCCGGCTTGCACCCGGCCATGCGCGCCAGATCGACCGAGCCCTCGGTCTGGCCGGTGCGCACGAGCACGCCGCCCTTGCGCGCGCGCAGCGGGAACACGTGGCCGGGAGACACGATCTTGTGCGGCCCGGTGTCGTCGGCGATCGCGGCGCGGATCGTGGTCGCGCGATCGCGTGCCGAGATGCCGGTCGAGACGCCGTGGCGCGCTTCGATCGATACGGTGAATGCGGTGCCGAGCGAGGCTTGGTTATCGCGCACCATCATCGGCAGCTCGAGCTTGTCGATCATCGAGTCGTCCATCGCGAGGCAGATCAAGCCGCGCGCGTGGGTCGCCATGAAGTTGATGTGCTCGGGCGTGACGAGCTCGGCGGCGAAGACGAGGTCGCCTTCGTTCTCGCGATCTTCGTCGTCGACGAGGATCACCATCTTGCCGGCGCGGATCTCGTCGAGAGCGCGCGCGACGCGTTCGAGGGCGGTCATGGCTGGCCTCCAGCAACTAGTTTTTCGACGTGCTTGGCGAGGATGTCGGTCTCGAGGTTGACGCGATCGCCGATCGCGAGCGCGCCGAGGGTCGTGTGCTCTCGGGTGTGCGGGATGATCGCGACCGAGAACGACTCGCGATCGACCGCGTTGACGGTAAGCGACACTCCGGCGATCGCGATCGATCCCTTCTCGACGATGTGCCGGAGCAACGCGGCGGGCGTGCGGATGCCGAGCACCAAATTCGCGCCGAGGTCGCGGCGAATCGCGAGCTCGCCGGCGCCGTCGATGTGGCCGGTCACCCAGTGGCCGCCGAGCCGATCGCCGAGGCGCAGTGCGCGTTCGAGGTTGAGCTTCGTGCCGACCCGCACTTGGCCGAGCGTCGTGCGAGCGAGCGTCTCGGCGCCGGCGAGCACGGTGTAGCTATCACGCTCGAACGAACCGCGCCGCGCTTCGGCGCCGCTGCCGGCCGGGGGCACGCCCCGACCGTCGATCGCCGTGACGGTGAGGCACGCGCCGTCGTGGCAGATCGACTCGCCGATCGCGAGGTCGGCGAGCGCGAACGCCGCCGGCCGGATCGCGAGCACGAGCGCATCGCTACGCCGGTCCGCGCGCGCGACCGTGCCGACGTCAGCGACGAGCCCGGTGAACATCTACCGCGGGTCTACCACGCGGGCCGCACGAGGTGCAGCCGCAGGTCCGGGCCTTGCTGTACCGGCGCGGACGCCCAGGCAAAGCCATGTGCCGCGGCGAGCTTGGCGACGCCGTGCCCGCCGACCCAGCCCGGCGCCGCGCCGCCGACGATGATCGGCGCGACGTAGAGGTAGAGCTCGTCGGCGAGCTTGGCCGCGAGCAGCGAGGCATGGAGCTCGCCCCCGCCTTCGACCAACACCGACATCACGCCGGCTGCGCCGAGCTTGCGCCCGAGCTGGCCGAGATGGACGCGGCCGTCCTTCGTCGCGGAGAGCCGCCAGACCTCGGCGCCGGCGGCG
>CAZDGY010000310.1:0-7279 GCA_964504685.1 uncultured Kofleriaceae bacterium
CTGCGCGGCGGGCTGTGCGACGGCACGTATACGCTGACCGTCGAGGACGATGGTGGCGGCATCGACTTCGAGCGGGTGCGCCATCGCGCGATCGAGCTCGGCCTTGCACCGCAAGGCGCGCAGCTGACGCGCGAGCGGCTCGTCGATCTGATGTGTCACCCGGGCTTCTCGACTCGCAGCGAGGTCAACGAGATCTCGGGGCGCGGGGTCGGGCTCGATGTCGTGCGCGGCAGCGTGGTCGATCTCGGCGGTTCGCTGACCGCGCGGTCCGAGGAGGGGCGCGGCACGACGTGGACGGTCGCGTTACCGGTGGCGGCACTCGCGGCGCGCGGTCATGCGTTGCGCGCGCCCGGGTTGCGGTTTCCGGTCGTGCTCGGCACCGGCTGGCGGCTGCTCGACCGGCCGGCGGCGATGCCGATGATCGTCGACCTCGCCGCGGCGTTAGGGATGGCGCCGAGCAACAGCATCTCGACGTCGCTCTGGTGGTTCGCGAGCGATCGGCTCGAGCTCGGCATCGCGTGCGGCGGCCGGCCGAACCCGGTCGACGCCCGCCGGCTCGTCGCGACACCGCCCTCCGCGCTCGCCGAGATCGTGACGATCGATGGCGTCGAAGGCTTGCTGCTCCGCCCCGAGCGGCTCGCCGGCCTCGACGCGATTTGAGGCACTTACCGGCTAAGTGCTCATTGTTCGCAGCGGATGAATCGCGATGTGAATCTCGCCGGCGGTGGCGTCGGCATTGGCCGGCGCGGGCGACAACACGACCGCCGCTTCGACGACGCGATCGCCGCCTTCGTTGAGATAGAGCACCCGCTTGATCGGCAACCGCTTCGAGCCGACCTCTGCGAGATCGGCGAGCAGCGTCGGGTACACCTCGGTCAACGCGGTGTCGCTGAGGTCGAGCCCGTCGCCCGCGCTGTCGGCGACGCCGAGAAACTCATGGAACGCACCGTTCGCGACGCGCACCCTGCCGGCGCTGCTGCACGAGGCCATCGGGAGCGGCGCGGCGGCGAACACTTCGGCGGCCGCTTTGCCGGCGTGATCGAGCTCGCGGCGATGACGCGCGCTCTCGGCGGCGAGCGCGCGCCTGGGCCGACTCGGGCGCGAGCCGACGTCGACCCCGAGCATCCCCATCAGCGTGCGCAGCTCGTACATGAACGCCGCCATATCGGGGTGACGTTGCGCTGGGTCTTTCGCAGTCGCCCGCGCCACGATCTGGTCGGCGCGCTCGTCGAGTGGCTCGTCGAGCATCTTGCTCGGCGGCGGCACCGGGACATCGCGTTGCTGCTGCAACACCGATTCGTAATCGCCGTGGAACGGCTGGGTCGCGGTCAGCAGCTCGAAGAACACGATGCCGAGCGCGTAGATATCGCTCGCCTGCGATGCCGGCGCACCGGCGATGCGTTCGGGCGCGAGATACTCCGGCGTGCCGTCGAGCAGCTCGTCACGGCCGAGATCCGCGCGCGCCAGGCCGAAGTCGAGCAGCTTGACGAGCCGGCGCTGCACCGCGCTCTTCACCAAGAAGATGTTCTCGGTCTTGATGTCGCCGTGCAGGATCTGCCGGCCGTGGATGAACCGCAGGGCGTCGGCGACCTGCCACATCACATCGCACGCGACCTTCGGAGGCAACCGACCGCCGAACCGCAACTTGTGGTGCACGGTGTTGCCTTCGAGCAGCTCCATCACCATGAACAGCCCGAACACGTCGTCTTGGCCGAAGTCGACGATCGAGCAGATGTTCTCGTGAGTCAGCGACGAGGCGAGCCGCGCCTCGCGATAGAACAACTCGCGGATCTTGGGGTTCGTCGCGATCGCGCTCTTGATCAACTTCAACGCGAACGGCTTGCCGAGCGCCTGATGGCGGACGCGCAGCACGCGACCCATGCCGCCGCGACCGAGCTGGCCGTCGACAACGTAGCGGCCGCCGACGACATCGCCGGCGCGCGCGCCGCGCGGTCGGTCGGCAGAGTGGGGCGTCGCCGCGGTCGGTGGCGGCGTGTCGCTCCCGGCGCGGCTCTTCGTGCCGGACAGCACCGACCGGGTGATCGACGGCAACAACGTCTCGCGACCGTCGTGGATCTGCAAGATCTCCACGTCGGGCTCATCGTCGTCGGACGTCGCCACGTTCTCATCGTAGCGTAGTGGGGTATACACACGCCCATGGACGAAGCGACTTTCGACGAAGCTGCGCGCGCCGAGTTGCGCCACCTCGAGGACGCGCTGTCCGAGCTCGACCCCGATGACGTCGAGGTGTCGACCAGCGACGGTGTGCTGCGGCTCGACCTGCGCGACGGCACGCGGATCGTGATCAACAGCCATCGCGCCGCACGCCAGATCTGGATGGCGGCGATCTCGTCGGCCTGGCACTTCGATCCCGACGGCGCCGGCTGGCGTGCCGCCAAGTCCGGGGACGAGCTACGGGCCACCGTGGCCAAGCTCGTCCGCGAGCGGATCGGGCTCGAGCTGCGCTTGTAATCGCCGCGCCGCGCGCCGTATCGTCGAAGCATGGCCGAGTCGCAGGTTCTGAACGTCATCCGGGTGTGGGCGGCTGTCGCGTGGGCCGACGGCGTGCTCGCCGAGGCTGAAGCCGACGGCATGCGCCGGCTGATCCGCGGCGCCGAGCTGTCGCCCGACGAGCGCAGCACCGCGACCCATTTGCTCGATGGCAAGGTCGACTTGCCGGACATCGCGCTGTCCACGCTCAACCCGGAGTCGCGCCGCGGCATCTACCGCGCGGCGTGCCGGATGGCCGTCGTCGACCACGTGTTCGCGCACAGCGAGCGCAAGATGCTCGACCGGTTGCAGACCCTGCTCGGCATTCCGAAAGACATCGCGGTCGAGATCGAAGCCGACATCCCCGGCATCGAGCCGTAATCGCGCGTGCAGCGACGCCATACGCTGCGGCATCTGATCTGGCGTGGCGCGACGGCAGCGGTGTCGAACGCGCTGATGGTCACCGGCGCCTATCCGCTGCTGCCTCACGCGGTGCGCGCGCTGCAACGGGATCGCGGCTTGATCGAGCATCCGGTGCGCGCGGCGATCGCCGAATGGGGCATGGCGATCGCGACCTCGACCTTGCGGCCGGCGGGTTGGTTCCCGCTTCCGGGTGGCGTCGGCCCGCGACCGATCATCGTCGTTCACGGCTACGCACAGAATCGCGCGGTGTTCTTGCCGCTCGCGTATCGACTCGCCCGCGCCGGGCTCGGGCCGATCGTCGGCTTCGAATACTGGACGCTCGGCCGCGTCGCCGCCGGCGCGCGCCAACTCGGCTGGTTCGTCGACCAAGTACTCGCCGAAACCGGCGCGGCGCAGGTCGACATCATCGGGCACTCGATGGGAGGCGTCGTCGGCCGCTATCTCGTCGCGTTCGGCGGCGGCGACGGCAAGGTCGCGAACCTCGTCACGCTCGGCTCGCCGCACGCAGGCACCGAGATGTCGTCGGTCGGGCTCGGCCATCCGGCGCGCGAGCTGCTCACCGGTTCGAAGCTGCTGATCCGGCTCTCGGCGGCGCCGGCACCAACCCACACGAAGATCCTCACGATCTGGTCGCATGCAGATGCGCTGGTGCCGAGCTCGACCCAAGCCGACGTTCCGGGCGCTGTCCGCGTCGAATTTACCGACCTCGGCCACGTCGCGTTGCTCGGCTCGCGGCGCGTGGCGCGCACGATCATCGAACGGCTCGGGGACGGAGGCTAGAGCGACTGGGAGATTCGAGGAAGTGACAAAGACTCCTCCGTCCCCGCTAGCGCGGACGCGATTCTCGGACGTGACCGGAGTACATCTCGCCGTGACGGCCGAACGCGAGCAGGTGATTGATCGCCGGGTGGAAGAGCACCTCGATCGTGTCGCCGGTGTCTGGCGAGAACCAGCGGTTGAACACGCAGCGCATCTCGACGTCCTCGCCTTCGAGCGCGACCATCGTCTTGGTCCTGTTGCCGAGCATGAATGGCTTGCCGACGACCGCGACCTCGAGCAGCTCGCCTTCGCGAATCATCCGTTCCTTCGTGCCCAGCCGATGACTTCGCCACAGAATGAACGTCACGACCGAGAGCGAGAGTCCGACGATCTGCAGGGCCCCACCGAGCGCCTTCGCGCCGCTTGACTGATCCTCGTAGCCGAGCGCGTCACACAGCTTGATCGTCGCGACCAGCGTCATCGCGTTGGCCATCACGATCCATAGGAAGCCCGCGAACGCGAAGCCCCACCACGGGTCGATCCGGCGGGCGTACTCGCGGCACAGCGGATCGGGCCGGGGCGTCGGGACTGAGAGCTCCTCGATAGGCGACTGCACGTCTAGGTGGACGCAAACAGCGTCGCCATAGTCGCACGCGCGATCGTTACATCCACGAGCTCGCCGACCGCGCCGACCCCCACCGGCAAGATCACGGTCTTGAAGCCATCGGTGCGGCCGACGAGCTGGGCCGGGTCGCGCTTGCTCGGGCCGTGGACCAGCACGCGCTCGGCGCGCCCGACGTGGGCCGCGAACACCTCGGCCGAGATTCGCTCCTGTAGCGCGACGATCTCGGCGAGCCGGCGCGCTTTGACCGCGGGGGGGACATCGTCGGGCAGCTTCTTCGCGGCGAACGTCAGATCGCGCTCGGAGTACGCGAACATGAACGCGCTGTCGAATCGGATCTCGCGCATCAGGTCGAGCGTCGCAGCGTGGTCGGCTTCGGTCTCGCCGCTAAACCCGCTGAGGATGTCGGTCGACAGTGCGAGGTGCGGCATCGCAGCGCGCAGGCGCGACACGATCGAGCGGAAGTCGGCGACGGTATAGCCGCGGCGCATCCGCTCGAGCACGACGTCGGAGCCCGACTGCACCGGCAGGTGGATGTACTTGCACAGCTTCGGCTCCTCCGCGAGCGCGGCGATCACGTCGTCGGTGAAGTCGACTGGATACGGCGACGTGAACCGGATGCGCTCGATGTCGGTGCGGGCAACCGCGCGCAGCAGCTCGGCGAACGTGACGTCTTCGTAGACGTACGAGTTGACGGTTTGCCCGAGCAGCATGACCTCGCGATAGCCGGCGGCGGCGAGCTCGCGCACTTGGCGCAACACCTCACGCGGCGGTGTGCCGCGTTCGCGGCCGCGGGTGAACGGCACGACGCAGAACGTGCAGAACTTGTCGCAGCCGCGTTGGATCGTGACGAAGCCCGAAACGCCGTCACCTCCGATCGCGCCCGACAGGCCTTCGTAGGTCTCGGCCTTGTCGAGGTGCACGTCCACCACCAGTCCGGACTTCGCGCGCGCGGCGGCGAGCAACTCGGGCATGCGCCGATAGCTATCGGGTCCGGCGATGACGTCGACCGCCGGCGCGCGTGCGGCCAGGCCTTCTTTGAGGTGCTCGGCCATGCAGCCGACGATCGCGAGCACCGTGCCAGGCCGCTTGCGCTTGTGCGAGCCGAGCTCGGCGGCGCGCGCGATCACCCGCTCTTCGGCTTTCTCGCGCACCGCGCACGTGTTGATCACGATGACGTCTGCATCGTCGGCGCGCACGGCTTGCGCGTAGCCGGCGTCGGCGAGCACGCTGCCGATCAGGTCGCTGTCGGCGACGTTCATCTGACAGCCGTAAGTCTCGACGAACACGCGAGGCGCGCCGGGTGGCGGCACCGGCCGCGGGGCGGGGGCGCGCTTTCCGAGCGGGATCAGCGGGGCCGACACCCGCGGTTCGTACCACGGACTCAGTACGGCGCGAATGGCTGTTTCGAGCTGCGACGTGCGTTGAACGCCTTGAGCTCGGCATCGGTGAACGCGTCGGCGTTGCCCTTCGGAATGTGGACGGCGATCCAGCCGATCACCTCCATGCGCGCGCGGACTCCGGCCTCGCCGAGCGGGCCTTCGCCTTCGGCGCACTCGTCCCACAGCTCGAACAACGCCTCGCGCTTCTCGGCGGGCGTGCCGCTGGCCGCGGACAGCGTCGCGAGGTTCTTGCGCATGTATTCGCCCGATTGTTCGAGTTGCTCGGCTTTGTGCGCATCGCCGCGCGCCACGCGTTCGTCGCGAGTCGCATCGAGGATCTTGAGCTTGCGCGACGCGTACGGATCCATGTGGTGACGGCGCATCATCCAGTCGGTGACGTCGAGGTGGCCCCCGAGGATCGGGATGACGCTGCCACCGCCGGTGTTGTCGTTCGATTCCTGGGCGTGGCCGATGCCGGGCCCGCCTCCGGTCGGCAGGCACGAGCCCCACTCGTCGCATTGCCCGGGCACCGCTTGGTTCGTGCGCGGTTGATCCTGCGTCGTGCCGACTCGCGTCTGCGCATACGGATCCTCGGCCCACTCGTGGAGGCCTTGGCCGATGCTGCGACCGATGCCTTCGATGTCCATGTGCATGAACGGCAGCGCGAAGTGGATGTCCGCCGCGGGCTTGTCGTGGAACTTCACCGTACCGTCGGCCGCGACCGCGACGGTGGTGACCGTGTCGTAGATCTTCGCGGTGTCGTGGCCCTTCTCGCGCAGCATCCCGGTCTTCGGCACTTCGGGCGGCGGCGCGGCGCTGCCTTCGGCGGCGATCTTGTCGAGCGTGTCTCCCACGTTCGGCAGCTGAGGACCGCGCATCCGCATGAACGGATTGTCGGTCGGATGCGATTGCTCGCTCGTCGACCTCTCGGTCGGATCAGCGCCGGCGGGGACAGTCGCGGATGCCACCGCGTTCGCCGAAGCGGGCGCGCGCGTCGCGCGATGAGGTACCGGCACGGGCGCCGCTGGTGGAAGCGGCGCGGCGGTCGGGGTCGCGACATCGGGCGGTAACATCACGACCTCGATCGGTGGGCTGACGCTCGGCGGCAGGATCTCGATCGGGGTCGGCTGCGCGGGCGCTGGCGCCGTGCCAGCAAGTGCCAGCTTCTCGTCGCGATCCAGCCAGTGCATCACCGCCGCGAGCAGCGCGACGTGGACCGCTGCTGACGCTACGAGCACCGAGCCGCGCATCGCTAGTGAGACCTCCTGGTCGGGCGATCGGTTGCCCACTCCAGCATGACACGCGGTCAGTACGGCGAGAACACCTGGTTCGAACCACGGCGGCGGTTCATCGTCGCGATCTCGTCGGGGGTGAACGCATCCGGGCCGTCCACAGGTAGGTGTGCGCGAATCCAGCCGATGACTTGGGCGCGCGCGCGGTCGCCGGCCTCGCCCTCTGCGCCTTCGCCTTCGCTGCACTCGTCCCACAGCGTGAACAACGCAACGCGACGCGCGGCCGGCGTCAGATCGGCGGCGACGAGCCTCGCGAGGTTTGCGCGCACCAGCTCGCTGCTGCGCGACAGCTGTTCGCTGCGATGTGCTTT
>CAZDGY010000311.1:0-7254 GCA_964504685.1 uncultured Kofleriaceae bacterium
CGCTCGGCCTGTTCGAGCGCGTGATCCCAGCGCGGATCCTCGACGAGCGCGTCGCTCCACCAACGGAACGCCGTCGCTTGATCGTAGAGCTTGCCCTCGGCGAGCTCGCCGAGCCGTTGGTACATCGCCTGGCGATCCGGGCCGACCAGCTTCGTGAGCTGGACCTCGTGGATGCCGTGCAGCTTGTGGAACTCGCCCGCTGCTTCGTACAGCGGCTCGAGCACGCCGCCGATCTCGATCTGGAGATGGCCGGCATGGAACATGTGCTCGAGCGACGACAGCGTCTGCTCGTGGGTCGGGTTCGCGCTGAGGATTTCGCGATAGACCTCGACCGCGCTCTTGCGATCGCCGAGCTGGGTCTCGAGCACTTGGCCGAGGCGGAACTGCAGCTCCGCGACCTGCGCATCACCGTCGGCGAGCTGGATCTCCCGGCGCAGGATGTCGGTGAGCTCGGGCCACTGCGCGGTCGCGCTGTACAACCGATCGAGCGCGAGCACCGCCGGCTTGTTGTCGAACTCGACCTCGAGGATCTTGCGGTGGGTCGCGATCGCCCGCGTGACGTCACCGAGCTCTTGCTCGTAGACGCGAGCGAGTCGCGTGTAGATGTCGACCTGGCGCGGAACGTCGAGCGACTTTGCGCCCTCGGTCGCATACAACTGCGCGAGCGGTTCCCAGGTGTTCGTGATCTCCGCGAGCCGCTCGATATGGACGAGCGTCAGCTGGTTGCCGCTGTCGTCCTTGAGCGCGCGAGCATAGGCGTCGAACGCGGCGTGCGCGTTACCGATCATCTGCTCGTGCAGCTTCGCGATCCGATGCAACAGATCGACGCGCGCGAGCGGATCGTCGTTGTGCGCGACCATCACTTCGAGGACGTCGACGAGCTTCGCGTAGTCACCGGTCGAGTCGTAGATCGGCTCGAGCACGCGGGCGGCCATGACCGGCTCGACCTTGCCGTGGACCAAACCGTCGAGTGCGGCGAGCGTCTCGGAGTGCGCCGGATCCATGTCGAGCGCTTCGCGATAGCTCTCGATCGCGCGCGCGACATCGCCGAGCCGGACCTGCCACAGGTTACCGACGCGGTACTTGAGGCCGACGGTCTCGCCCGAGGTCTCGGACAGCTCGACTTGGCGCTCGAGGTTGCCGAGCAAGTCGTACCAACGCTCGGCGGCGCCGTAGAGCCGGTCGAGCGATTGGATCGCGGGGAGCTCGTCCGCGTCGAGATCGAGGATCGCTTGATACGTCTCGATCGCCTTGGCGACATCGCCGAGCTCGCGGTCGTAGACCTGCGCGAGCACGTAGAGCATCCGCTTCTTGTCGGCCGGATCCTCGGCGAGGTCGGCCTTCTTCGCGTAGACGTCCTTGAGCGGCTCCCACCGGGCGAGCCGGACGTAGAGTCGTTCGAGGCTGTCCATCGCGGGCAGATCGACGTCGTCGATCGCGAGCACTTGCCGGAACGTCGCGATCGCGGCGTCGGCGTTGCTCAACACCTCTTCTTCGATCTGAGCCGACCGGTAGAGCAAGCGCTTGCGCTCCTCGACGACGGTCAGGATCTCGGACTTGCGCTTGAGGATATCGACGAGCTTGGCCCAATCGGCGGTGCGCTCGTGGATCGCTTGGATCGCCGACGCGGCCTCTACGGTCTGCGGCGCCGCCGCCAGGATCCGCTCGTAGGTAATGACCGCGGCCTTGTCGTCGCGCAGCTCGTTCTCTTGGATGTGAGCGCGGCGGAACAGCAGCTGGACCTTGAGATCGTCGTCCTGCGCTTCGCCCGCGACCTGATCGTACAGGTCGGCGACCGCCGGCCACTTGTCGAGCCCGCGCGCGAGGCGATCGAGCTGTTGGTGCGTGGTGTCGTTGCGCGGATCTTCGCGCAGCGCGCGAGAGAACGTGGCGAACGCGGCGTCCGCGTTGTCGCCGCCGATCTCGTGCAGCTCCGAGATCATGTGGAGCAGCTCGATCTTGCGCGCCGGATCGAACGCGTGACGCGCCATGATCTCGTACACGCCGATCTGCTTGGTCCACTCGCCTCGCGCCTTGTAGATCGGCTCGAGGATGTTCGCGATCGTGAGCTCGTGCTCCGGGTTGTTGATCAAGCGCTCGAGCGCTAGCACCGCGTCGCGGTTCTGGTCCTCGTGATCGAGCACCTGGCGATAGGTCTCGACCGCCGCGGCCGTCTCGTTGAGATGGGTCTCGCGCAATTGCGCGAGGCGAACGAGCAACGCGACCTGTTCGTACGGCTGATCGACGAGCGTCAGCTGGCGACCGATGTTGTCGCCGAGCTCGCGCCACGATTTGCGTTGGACGTACAGCCGATCGAGCGCGCGCAACGCCTTCAGATCATCCGGCGCCTGGCCGAGGATCTCGTTGTAGATCGCGATCGCCTCGTCGGGAGCGTTGAGCATCTCCTCGTGGATCTGCGCCGAGCGGAACAAGAACTCGAGGCGCTCCTCGGGTGCTTCCGCGATGTCGATGCGGCGGCGATAGATCTCGAGCAGCTCGGCGAACCGTTCGTCGCGCGTGAAGATCGACTCCAACGCGGCGAGCGCGTTGAGATCGTCGTTCTCGAGCGACAGCGCCTTGCGGAAGAACTCGACCGCCTTCGCACTGTTCGATAGCCGGTCCTCGTAGTTGCGCGCGACCTTGGTCGCGAGCTCGTGCGCGAGATCGTTCGCGAGATCTTTGCTCTCGAGCGCGGCCTCGAACAGCTTGACGAGTCGGGCCCAGCCGTCCTCGATCAGCGGGGCGAGCGCTTCGAGCTGATCCTTGGCGGCTTCGGTCGCCGGATCGTCCTTGAACGCGCGGGCGTACGCGTCGAACGCCTTCTCGGCGTCGAGCAACTTCGTGCGTTGGAGCTCGCCGATGCGGAGCAACAGCGAGCCGCGGCGGAGTTGATCCTTCTCGGCCGCGAGCTGGATCTCGTGCACGCCGACGAGCGGGCTCCACTCTTGGAGTTGCTCGTACACCGGCTCGAGGATGCCGGCGACCGTGAGCTGCTGCTTAGCGGCGCCACCGGGTGTTCCCCGTAGCCGGATCTCGAGCGAGTCGCGCGCCTTCGGATGGCCGACGTCGATGTCGAGGATGTCGCGGTAAGCGTCGATCGCGCCCGGCAGGTCGTCGAGGTGCTGCTCTTTGACCTGACCGAGGCGGTACTTGAGCTCGACGTGCGCGGCCTTGTTGTCGTCCGGGCCGATGATCGTCAGCTGACGACCGAGCACGTCCGCGAGGTCCTTCCACATCGAGTTGCGGACGTAGACCCGGTCGAGACTGCGCAACGCGTTCGGCTCGTCTCCACCCGGCGCGACATCGAGGATCGCCTGATAGGCGGCGATCGCTTTCTTGTCGTCTTTGATCTCGTCTTCGTAGAGCTGGCCGATCTTCGACTGGATCGCGATCCGATCGTCGGCACCGCCGGTGAGGTCGAGCTTCTTCTCGTAGACCTTGAGCAGCTCGTCGAACTGCGACTTGCCGAGGTACAGGCGCTCGAGCGCGTCGAGCGCTTGCTCGTTGCGTTCGTCGATCGCGAGGATCTGGCGGTTCATGTCGAGCGCGCGCTCGATGTCGCTCTGCTCTTTCTCGATGACCCGCGCCATCACGAGCATCAGCGGCAGCGCGTCGCCTCGGTGGGTGAACTTCGGCAGCGACGCGGCGTACGCGTCGACCAGCTGGTTCCAGCCTTGGGTCTCGCCCGCGAGGCGCTCGACTTCAACCCAGATCCACTCGGCTTCGTGGTCCTCGGCATGTGCCTTCATCCACCAGCCGAAAGCGCCGCCCTTGTCGCGCAGCTTCTCTTCGTTGTACTGGGCGAGCCGCTGCATCCGCTTCTGGCGGTCGTCGCGGTCTTCGGTCGCACGCAGCTGGATCTCGAGCACGCGGACGAGCGCGCGCGGATCGCGGCCCGCTTCGTATAGCGGGATCAGCGCTTCGGCCGCAGCGAGGTTGTTCTCGTCGATCGTGAGGACTTTTTCGAACGCGCGCATCGCGCGATCGGCCTTCTGCAGCTCGTCGCGATAGAGCACCGCGATCTTCATCGCGAGCTCGAGCTTGTGGCTCTCGGTGCCGGACTCGACTTCGCGCTCGAGCACGCGGATGTACTCGTCGATCTTACCGCGCGTGCGATAGAACTCTTCGAGATCTGCCCACCGACCTTCGGTGACGTAGAGCTTCTTGAGTGCGTCTTGCGCGCGCCGGTTGTTCTCGTCGATCGCGAGCAGCTGCTGCCACGCGGCGATCGCCTTGGCGCTGTTCTCGACCTTCTCGGTGTAGAGCAAGCCGAGCCGTTGGAGCGCGTCGGCCTTCGCTTGCGGGTTCGGCGCCGCGTCCGCTTGCCGCTTACAGATGTCGGCGAGCTTGTCCCATTCCTTGTTGCGCTCGTACAGCTTGTAGAGCTCGGACAGCGCCTCTTCGTGCGCCGGCTCGTACTGGATGACCTTCTCCCACCAGTACGTGCAGATCTCGGGCTTCTTGACCTTGGTCGCCGCCATCTTGGCGACTTCGATCACCTTGGCGCCGCGCTCGGACTCCGGTGCGCGATCGACCTCGGACTCTTTGAGCTTGATCAGCTTTTCCCAGTCGCGGCGCTTCTCGTAGACCGCGAGCAGGTGATCGACCGCCTGCTGATTGTTCGGATCGATCTCGAGGACCTTCTCGAACGCCTTGATCGCTTCGGCTTGGTTCGAGAACCGCTCGAGGTACAGGTTCGCGACCTGGAGGTAGATCGTGACCTTCGCGTTGCCGTCGATCGAGCGATCGGCCTTCTCTTGCAAGACTTTGACGAGATCGGGCCAGCGCTTCTTCGCTTCGTAGAGCGCGGCGAGCCGATCGTAGGCATCGGTCAGCGTCGGGTCGGCTTGCACCGCCGAGTTGAGCGCCGCCATCACCTGGTTGTCGTTGTTGAGCTTGCCGTACGCGTCGGCGAGCTCGAGCAACACCGCGGCCTTGTCGGCCGGGGTCGCGGCCGCCTTGGCCTCTTCATCCTTGAGCGCGTCGGCGAGCTGGGACCACGACGCGGCGCTGCGCAACACGCGAGCGAGCTCGCGGCGCGGCGGTTGCGCGGTCGGGAACTTCGCGACGACTTCTTTCCAGCCGAGCACGCCCTTGTCGGCGCCGCCCTCGGCGGACTTCGCACGGCTCATCGCCGCATCGAGATCAGCGGGCATCGGCTCGGCCGCCTTGGCGGCAGCGGCCTTCGCGGCTTCATCGGCGGCAGCCTTCGCGGCGGCAGCTTTTGCGGCGCCTTCGTCGGCAGCCGCTTTCGCCGCTTGCTCGGCGGCGGCTTGGGCCGCTTGTTCGCCCGCGGCAGCTGCGGCGGCCTTCGCGTCGGCCTCGGCCTTTTCGGCCGCTGCTTCGGCGGCAGCCTTCTCCGCGGCCTTCTCGGCCTTTTGTTCTTTCTTCGACTTCTTGCCCGACTTCTTTTCGGGCTGGTCGGGCTGGTCGGCCTCTTCGGCCTCTTCGGCCGCATCGTCTTTGATCGCCGGCAGGTCGGTCATCGACCCCTTCGCGATCGGCGCGCCTTCGAGTCCGACCGCGGACACGAAGTCCTGGACGTGCGGGTTCTGTGGCTCGATCGACGCGGCGATCGCGAAGAACTTCTTCGCGCGATCGGTGTCGTTGAGCTTGTCGAACGCGATGTGACCAGCGGCGATCGCGAGGTACAGGCGATCTTCGGCGCCCGGAATCTTCTCGAGCACCGCGTCGGCGAGCTCGATCAGCGGCATCCACTCGCCGCGATCTCCTTGGACCTGACGCAGCAGCGTGAACGCCGCGATGATCGACTTCATCGGCGTCGCGCCATTCGACGCGGCCGCCTTGAGCGCCGCCGCGAAGAACTTCGCGCCGCGATCTTTGTCTTTGAATCGTTGCACCCACTCGAGGCCGAATGTGCGCAGCGCTTCGATCCGGTCGCCGTGCTCGCCCGCCCGATCGGCGCGACGCAGCTGATGCGCTTCGAGCTCGTCCCAGCGCGAGCCCGCCGCGAGCAGCGTCTCGTACATGAAGTTCGCGCTCGGTTCGTCGATGTCCTTCGCGAAGATCCGCTTGAGCAACAGCTCGAGGCGCTGGTCGTCGGGGGATTCGATCCGGACGATGCGGGCCGCACGCACGAGCATGCGGACGCACGTCGCGTCGTCGAATCGATCGGCGTCGTCGGCCAACCGGTCGACTTCGTCGGACCAGAACTCGGGGTCGTAGCTGACCGCGGCGAGCGCATCCTTGACGCGAACCGAGTTGGGCTCGGCGCCGAGCGCGCGTTGCAGCACCGGCAGCGCCTTGTCCTTCTGGCCGCTGTCGAGCATCGCTTCGCCGACGATCTGCGCGAGGTTGTTCGCGGCGGCGGGAGAGCGGAGCTCCATCTCGCCGAGCTTCGCGACCATCTCGAAGCGACCGATCTCGCCGTAGACTTCTCTCGCGCGCGACAACGCCTTCAAGTTGTCGGGATGGAGCTTCCACGCGCGTTGATACAAACCGAGAGCGCGTTCGCGCTCTGGAATCACATCTTCGACGAGGCTCGCGAGCTCGTAGAGGCGCTCGGACTGTTCGGGCTTTGAACCCGACGCTTCCAGCTCCTTCTCCAGCTCGTCGATCGTTAGTGCCCAGTCACGTGACCGGCGCAGGCGTTCACGAAGCTCCGTGCGCGTATCCATCTGCGGTCTATCCTCCCGCATTTCCAAAAGAAAACCCGCCCCACACCTTCATGCGCTTATAGCACGGAAAAACCGCGCACTGCACGGGCTAGGCCGGCGAATTTTCTAGGCTCGCTGGTTGGGCAGGTGCTGAGAATTGATGGTGCGCCGCTGCGCGGCGCCCCTTCTCAGTGTTTGGGGTGCGGCGGCGGCAGCGGCTTCTTCACGAGATCAGCCGGCGACGGCTTCTCTGTCGCCGTCTTGTCGACGGGCGGGGCGGTCTTCGCGCTGATGTCCATCAGCATCTTCGTCGCCTGCTGTTTCGCGAAGTCGAGCGACGCGCCGCCGGTCTTGTTGAACTCTTCGAGGTCGCGCTTCGCATCGGTGTAGTCACCTTTGCGGAAGTACGCCTGACCGCGCTGGAACTGCGCCTTGTGGTTGTTCTTGCTGCTCTCGATCGCCTTGGTGAACGACTCGATCGCCTTGTCGTCCATCCGCTTGTCGTCGTAGCCCATGCCGAGCACGAAGTAGATGTCCGACACCTCGTTCGCGCCGGGGACGTTCGTCGTGCCTTGCGACGCGACCTTGATCGCCTCGTCGGTGTAGTCCCACTTGCGATAGAGCTCGCCGAGCGCGA
>CAZDGY010000312.1:0-4262 GCA_964504685.1 uncultured Kofleriaceae bacterium
GCCCGCGGCGCGCGAGATGCGACAGCGCAGCGTTGACGGTCAGCCGGTAGATCCACGTCGAGAGCTGCGAGTCGCCGCGGAACGCTGCGAGCCCGCGGAACACGCGAACGAAGACTTCCTGTGCCACCTCTTCGGCGTCGCTCGCGCCGACGATGCGATGCGCCATACCGAATACGCGGCGCTTGTACTGGTGGTAGAGCACCTCCATCGCGCGGGCCTCACCCCGGCGACAGGCGGCGATCAGCTCGGCGTCGTCGCCGAGCGAGCCGGAGACGCGCGGCCGAGGATCGGCGAGCGCGGGAGACGGCAGAGCATGCGATTCAGCGACGATTTCAGTCACGGGTTCCCCGGTCGGTTCGGCGGTAGGACCGCCGTCGGTCGGAACCCGTTGCCCGGGAGGAGCCGTCATCGAGCCCGGACCGTGCACCGACAAGCCGCTTCCCGGCAAGGACATTTACGCCCCTGGCAATGGCTGGCCACGGCGGATGATTCCCGGCTATCTGCCTGATATGATGTAGATCGTGAAACCGCCGCTCGTGATTGGCCTCGGAAGGATCGGGGTCACGATCTCGGGGCTGGCGCCGAACCTGCCCGGACCTGGTGCTGCCGCCGCGGATCTCGCCGCGCTCGCGACCACGCCGGCTCCGGGCGTCGCGGTGGCCTTGCGCGCCGCGCTCCGGCTCGGCTGTCGCGCGCGTGCGGTCGGTAGCCACGGCGCCGATCTGCTCGGCCAGCTCGCGCGCAGCGCGTTGCGCGACGCCGGCATCGACACCGAGCTGCTGCGCGCGGTCGGCACGTCGGCGTGTGAGATCGTGACGGTGTCCGCCGATGGCTCGCTGCGCGTGCGCTACCGCGGTGACCCAGGCGAGATTCCATCCCTCGATGCAGCGACCGCACTCGAAGATGGTGCCGCGTTGCTGATCGACGGCACGACCCCGATGGAGCAGCTGCGCGCCGCCGATGGAGCTCGCGCAAGGAAGCTGCCGGTGATCCTCGACGTCGGCGAGTTGCGCGACGGCACGAGCGAGCTGATCGCCGCGAGCGACATCTTGATCGCGTCCGAGCGCGCCGCCTCCGAGCTCGCACCGCGCGGCGAACTGACCGACGCGCTCGCCGAGCTGATCCAATTGGGGCCGCGCGCCGTCGTGATCACACTCGGCGACAAGGGCGCGATCGGGCGCCATGGCGATCTACTCGTGAAGTGCCCGGCATTTCCGAGCGACGTGCTCGACGCCTCGGGAGCTGGTTCGGTGTTCCATGGCGCGTTCGCCGCGGCGCTGCTCAGCTCGTTGCCGTTCGCGCGTTGCGTCGAGCTCGCCGCGGCCGCCGCGTCGCTCTCGCTGCGCGAGCTCGGACCGTGGTCGGCGATGCCGAATCGCGACGACGTGCTCGCCCTCGTCCGCACTCGGCGCTAGCAACTACTTCTTAGGCTTGCCGACGTTCGAGCCCTGCAGCTTGAAGTGCGCCTCGGCGGCGGCCATCTGTTCCGCTTCCTTCTTCGACTTGCCGACCGCGCGTGCCCACTCGTCGTTCGCGATCGCGACCGCGACGACGAACCGCTTGTCGTGATCGGGGCCGAGCTCGGACACCACCGAGTACGTCGGGGTCGTCTTCAACCGCGCTTGCGCGAGCTCTTGGAGCCGCGTCTTGAAGTCGTAGAAGCCCTTGAACTCGACCGTCTCGATCCGCGACGCGAGCAAGCGATCGACCATCTGCTGCGCCGCGGCAAACCCGCCGTCGAGGTAGACCGCGGCGATCACCGATTCGAACGCGTCTGCGACGATCGACGGCTTCTGCCGGCCGCCGGACTTCTCCTCGCCCTTGCCGAGCATCAGCCAGCGGCCGAGATCGAGGGCGGCGGCGACATCCGAGAGCCCGGCTTCGCTGACGACCTGGGCCCGCGTCACGCTCAGCTCGCCCTCCTTGAGCTGCGGATAGCGGGTCATCAGCCGATGGCAGACCAGCAGGCCGAGCACGGCGTCGCCGAGGAACTCGAGGCGTTCGTTGTCTTCGACCCGCTCGCCGGTCTGCTCGTTGCACCAGCTCGCGTGGCGCAGTGCGCGTTCGAGAAGCGCACGATCGACGAAGTGATAGCCGAGGACGTCTTCGAGCTCGCGATAGTCAGCCGCCACCTACGACGCATGCTACCCTGATCGCCAAGTGGAAGCGCTGCGCGAGCGTTTCGGGAAGTATCACGTCCTCGACAAGATCGCGCAGGGCGGGATGGCCGAGGTCTACAAGGTCAAGACCGTCGGCATCGCCGGGTTCGAGAAGATCCAGGCGCTGAAACGGATCCTGCCGAATTCGGCGCGCGAGGGTCGGTTCATCCGCAGCTTCATCGACGAGGCTCGGATCGCGGTCGAGCTCACCCACCGCAACATCGTTCAGGTGTTCGACTTCGGCAAAGCCGACGGCGAGCTGTTCCTCGCGATGGAGTTGATCGAAGGGCGCGACCTGCGCGTCGCGATGGCGCAAGCGGTGACCCGCGATGCGCTGTGCCCGATCTCGGTCGCCGCATACATCATCGGCGAGGTCGCGTCGGGGCTCGACTACGCGCATCGCAAGACCGATGGCTACGGCGGGGGGTTGGGCATCGTTCACTGCGATGTCTCGCCGTCGAACGTCATGATGTCGACCGATGGCTACGTCAAGATCTTGGACTTCGGCATCGCGCGCGCGACGTTCGCGTCGGCGCTCGAGCGGCGCCGGCTGCGCGGCAAACCCCGCTACATGGCGCCGGAGCAAACGCACGGGGAGCCGCCGACCGCCGCGTCCGACGTGTTCGCGCTCGGCATCATCGCCTGGGAGCTGTTCACCGGCCTGCCGCTGTATCGCGGGCCGAACATCAAGGCGATCCTCGAGGCGGTTCGCACGACCGATCCGCCGCGCGTCGATCGGCTGAACCCCGAGGTGCCGCCGGAGATCGCGAAAGCGATCGCGACCGCGCTGACCCGTGAACCGGCGGGCCGCGGCACATCCGCGGACATGATCGCGGCGTGCATGCGCACCGCATTGCCCGCGGGCGCGCGAGGGCTCGCCGAATGGTTCGCGACGCTCGACGCCGCGACCCCGTCGCAATCCGCAGGCATGGCGCAACCCGCGATCGTCGCGATGCCGCCATCCGGTGCGTCGATCAGCGTGCCGACGCAGCAACAGGCGCCGACTCGGCCATCGGCGCTGTCGCTGACCGCGTCGCTCGCCGACATCGCGCACGCACCGGCCGAGCTCGGACATGGCACCCCCGGCTTTCCGGTCGAGATGTCATCGGAGCGTACGACCGCGCCCTCGGCGATCGCCTTCGAGCGGGCGGCCACCGCGACGCGCGGGTCAGTAGAGAAGTTCGGCGATCGCGATCCGACGAGCACCGTGGTCCAGCGATTTGGCGATCGCGATCCGACGAGCACGTCGACCGCGACTGCGAACGCGCAACAGTGGGGACACGAGAGCACGCTCGCCGGCGTCGCGCGCTTGGTCGACGCCCTGCCCGGCCAACCCGCCGATCGGCCATCGCGACCGGTCTACGAGCTGCTGCAGATCGCGCCGGGCACGGCACCGTCGTCAATGCGCTTCGACGACGACGCGACACGGCAGGCGCAGGCATTGTCGGCGGCGCTCGCCCTCGGAGCGGGCCACGGCGGCGGTGAGACCAGCTTCGACGAGCTCGAGCTCGAGCTCGACAGCCCGGCAGCGACGCCGGAGCCGGCCGCCGGTCCTGAACAGCTGGTCGAAGATCCGATCGATGACGAGTCGCCAGAGGTCGCGGTCGGCGCGGTCGCCGAGCGCCGCCGGACGGTCGTCGTCGCTGGCCTGCTCGAAGGCGCACCGGCAGATGTGCTGCGGCCGATCGCGAAGGGCCTCGGCGAGCTGGCGTATCAACGCGGCGGCGTCGTTGTCTCGCTCGATGCCGACAGCTTGATCGTCGCGTTCGGCCTCGAGGTCGCCGGCGAAGACGACGTCGCGATCGCGATGGGCTGGGCGCTCGATGCCGCGGCGATGACCCGCGATCAGGGCACCGAGGCCGGCGCCGGCGGGCCGGCGTTGCGAGTCGGCGCGCGCACCGGTGTCGCGGTCGCGAGCGAAGCCGGCGGGCCGCGCATTCCAGCGGACGCCTCTGACGAAGCGCGCGCGCTCGCGAGAGAGGCGGCGCCTGATCGGCCGATGTTCGTCGGTCCGGCCGGGCGCGTGACGAGCGGCATGTTCGAGCTGCGCGAAGTCGCCGCGCCACGCCGGATCGCACGGCGCAGCAAAGTGACCGAGGTCGT